>JAEZQV010000289.1 GCA_023441125.1 Bacillota bacterium | reverse complement strand
CCGTAGGCGGTAAACATGCCGGCGATAATGTCGCCGACCGATGCGCCGATCCGGGTAGGTTCCCCGTTCTCGGCGCCGGTAATGCTCATAATTCCCCCCATGGCTTGGACGATAATATCATACGCCGGTTTGTCACGGTACGGTCCGGTATGGCCAAAACCGGAGCAAGCGGCATAAATCAGCTTGGGATTGATCTCTTTTAGCACTTCATAGCCCAGGCCGAATTTTTCCATCGTACCGGGGCGGTAGTTTTCCACAACCACATCGGCATGCCGCACCAGCTCCTTGAATAGCTCGCATTCTTCCCGGCGTTTAAAATTCAAAGCCATTGAGCGTTTATTGCGGTTAAGACTCATGAAATAAGCGCTTTCCTTACCGACAAAGGGACCAAAAGCCCGCGAATCATCCCCCACTCCGGGTGGTTCTATTTTTATAATATCGGCCCCAAAGTCGGCTAACATCATTGTGCAATACGGTCCGGCCAAAACCCGGCTTAAATCCAATACCCGAATTCCTTCCAGCGCTTTCATGGCTGATCTCTCCCTTGTTTTTATTAATTATGTGTTATAGAGGGATAAAATAAACTGAGCCGCAAATGGGATTTAACTCCAGCACAAGCCCTTTGTCAGGATTGCCGGAAGTTTTTTCAGTGAGTAACCGGCGGCTAAAAACACAAAAGGACAGAATGAAAAGTAATTTCACTCTGTCCCTCATACGCTAGCTATTTATTTACAAAGCTCATTTGCCTAAATGCATGACTCCCAGGCCAGCCCGTTCGTGATTCGTCAACGGATGCAGGGCCGACTCACCAAACAAGGCCACGGCAATCCAGTCCTCGTCTCGCACGATGGCTATTTTGACGGCGATGCTGGCGCTGCTGGCTACATTGACCATAACGCCCCGCTTGGCTTCATCGGTGGCATGCAGCAAGGCATGACAGTTGGCCGGCGTCTTGGCAAGCAGGCCACTGTTTAGGGCGGCCCCCAGCACAGCCTTGGTTACCTTGCTCTGGAATTCAGACAAGGCCGAATTCCCGCCTACTTCGGTTACGACAATTTTATAGCCCTGGCTGCTCAACAAACTTTTCACAGTATCCTCGTCGGCCAAGGTGCGGGTCAACGCCAGTAACATGGCCGCCGCGCCGATACTCCGGACGCTGCCGGCCATAAAGGATCGGTCACACGCTTTCATTCTCTATCCCTCTATCTCACTCTATACCAATATTACATTATTCGTGCAATTTCGTCAAGTTATTACAATAAATTAGTGAATACTAAAGGCTCTACACCGCGGTATGGGTGTAGAGCCTGCCGTTTGGCTTTACCCGTTTAGAGCCGGCAAAAGCAAGGCCGCATCATCGCTGTCAAGCAGTTTCTCTACATTCAGCATGACCACCAGCCGCTCGTCCATTTTGCCGATACCGGTTACACACTGGCTGATGGATTTTTGGATGAAAGGCGGCGCCGCTTCAATTTCGTCCGCATTGAAGGTGATTATATCGGTAACTTCATCCACTAAAAAGCCAATTACCGAATCGTTGGCATACGCCATAATAATTTTACTGTCCTCAGTGGCGGCCGCATTGTCAATCCGGAATTTTTTCCGCATGCTGAGCACATAACTGACTTTGCCGCGCCAGTTAATCATCCCCTCGACAGCGTCGGAGGAATTCGGGACCATCTGGATACTGACTTTATTGGCTCTGATAATGCCGTTGACAAGTCTGGCTTCTATGCCAAACTCCCGGCCGGCAACCTCAAATACTACATATTGCACCCGGGCCATGAAGTCTCCTCCCTTCCCCCACTACATTTCATTGGCCATGGCATGCAGCTGCTCGGCCATGGTGGTCACTTCCTGCACGCTGGCGGTCACTTCTTCAATGGCGGCGGCTTGCTGCTCAACAGTCACCGAAGTGGCCTGTCCCATAGTCACGGTTTTATTGACCGACTCCTGAATAATGGTTGTAAATTCCTTAATTTTGCCGACCGTCTGCTTGGAATCCCCCGAAAGCTTGCGGATTTCCTGGGCTACCACCCCGAACCCCAGACCGGCGTCACCCGCCCGCGCCGCTTCAATAGCGGCGTTAAGACCTAACAGACGGGTTTCATCCGCTATTTCTTTAATGAAATCCATGACTTCATTAATTTTGCCGGATACTACATTTACATTCTGGATTTCGGCATTCAGCGTATTTTGATTGTTGCTGACATCACCGGCCGAGGCCGCCAGTTCTTCCATGGTGGCCGATATTTGTACGACACTGTCATTAATGCGGCCGGCCATCGCTTTGAGTTTGTGCTGCTGATACCAGGTGCGCGAGATGGTATTGGCGACCAGATACAGCATGTTGGCGGCGGCTTCCACACTGGCGCGGGGTACCTGCTTAATAGCGTGCAGTGCGGTTATGTATTCCTCGGGGTCGACGCCAATCTCCTGCGCCACCTTGCGGTAATAAGCTTCATCCGGTTTTTCCGTCAGAACCTGACCGCCCAGAATAGAGCCAATTTGCCGGCCTTCCAGCATAATCGGCGTGCCAAAATCCACCAGGCCGGCATGGCATTCATAAATGGCCGGTTTGCCGGTACGGGCCGATTCTTCACCGCCTTTGCGGTCGCATTCCATACACCGGGCCAGCCCGGTTTTGGAACCCCGGGTATGCTCCATACAGAATTTTGTAAAATTACTGGGTCTGGTAACCGGATTGCCCTCCATATCCACGGTAATACTAGCCACGCCCAAAGATTCCGCAAAGCTATCCTGGAACTGCTGAAGAAAATCCAAATCAATGATATCCTGTAATTTAATGGTATTGAGGTTGTCCAATGTTTGCACCTGGTTACTGGCTTTCTTCATGGCCTTCTACCTCCGTCGATATTTTAGAATATTTCGATATTTTAGCACATTTTTTTGACGTGCCTGCTATTACCTGAAGTTACTGTTTCCTGTTTCCGCCGGTCAGCCAATCATATAGGCAAAAGACCAGGTAGTAGTGACTCACTGGCCTTTTACCCATCTTTTTACTTACCTAGCCGCAGTCATGACCAATTAAAGAATTCCGGCTGCCTTGCAGATGATGATGCCTACTCCGGCACCCGCCATTGGGCCAACAACAGGGACCCAGGCATAACTCCAGTCCGAGTCGCCCTTGCCGGCGATAGGCAAAATAGCGTGGGCAATGCGAGGTCCAAGGTCACGGGCCGGATTCAGAGCATAACCGGTAGGTCCGCCGAGGCTTAAGCCCAGTGCCCAGACCAGCATACCGACAAGATAAGGTCCAAAACCCGGCGACAATGTTCCCACCGGTTTGGAGAAGATAACAAAGATACCGATAATCAGCATAGCGGTGGCAATGATTTCGCACAGCAGGTTGGTAAAGGTGTTGCGAATGGCCGGCCCTGTGCAGAAGATGGCCAGCTTGGCGCCTTTATCCTCGGTAATTTCCCAGTGGGGCAGAAATGCCAGCCAGACAACAACCCCGCCGGCAATACCGCCGGCAATTTCGGCCAGCATGGTGGCCAGGGCGTGCCCTGGCTCATATACCCCCAAAAAGGTTTTGGCCAAGGTTACTGCCGGGTTCAGGTCCGCCTGCGGCGCACCGGTGGCGATAGCGCTGAATACGCCCAGCATGACCGCCATGGCCCAGCCGGTAACAATAACCAGCCAGCCGGCGCCTTCCGCCTTGGATTTGGTCAGGAGGCAGTTGGCGACAACGCCGCCGCCAAAAATAATAAGGACCATGGTGCCGAAAAATTCGCCAAACAAATTTGTCATAAATAGTACCCTCCTTTATTTTTAAAATAAAGCCTGATGGAGACTATGATGCGGTGCGGCTATGACCAATTGATCAACAAGGAAACCCGTATCCTGGATAGCGCTGCTGCCGGCGCGGACTGCAGCCGTCACGGCGCCGACCTCGCCGGTTACCGATACTACCGCTTTGCCGCCCATCCCGCGGGCCAGGCGCACTTCCAAAAGCTGCACAACGGCCGCTTTCGCCGCTGTATCGGCAGCGACAACGGCCGAAGCCACGGAATAACTTTCAATGATGCCTAATGATTTGATCTGCTTGACCTCTGTACAGCCGCCTAAGGCCTGGAATACATCCGGGTGAATGTTGGGCAGCACGAATTCATCGACAATGTTGTCCGAGCCGCCGGCGCTTTTGCCGCTGCGCACCGCACTTTGTACGGCGCCTACGTCACCGCCGACCATTACTACATATTTGCCCGGGCACAGGGGTTGAGACAGCAGCAAATCAACATTCGCCGCCTTCAGCATGGCGTCAGCCACTAAGATGCCTTTCGTAATGTTTTTTATTTCCAATAAACCGATGGCACGTTTCATTTTATTCTCCCCCCTGCTGCATTACACTCTTCTAATCCCGATAGCATTGTCCACTTTGTATACCTGCCCGGCAATGCTGGCATGCAGGTTAACGCCGATGGCCGCTCCCTCCGGGATAACGGCAATCAGGTCGCCTTTGGCAACCCTGTCGCCGACCTTAACAATGGGTTTGGCCGGCGCGCCGATATGCTGCGACAATACTATGCTGACATCGTTAGCTTCCACCGGCGCCGGCCAGAGCGGCGCTTTGACGTCGTATTTATCCAGGCCCAGGCGGTATAAAAGCCGTTTGGTGGGAATGAGGCGGTACTGCCGGTTGTCCCGCGGACGCTGCGGTTTGGCATTATGCGGGTTTTTCAGCCGGGCCTGGCCAAACTGCCGTTTTAGTTCGGTATTTACCCGGCGCGGCGACAGCCCCATCGTGCAGCCGAAGGTATCACAGGCGCCGCACTCGGAGCAGAGCAGCGCCCGGGTAACCACATCGCCTTCGTTATACTGCCCCCGGCCAATGGCCTGCATAATCCGGTGCGGTTCCAGGCTATGGCCCAGAAGATGGCGCGGGCAGACATCGGTACAGGCCCGGCAGTTGCAGCAGACAGCCTTGGCCCGGTTGGCAATCGCCGACCAGGGGGTGCTTTTCTGACTGATGAGTGAATGCTCCCTGGGCAGTACGATAATCCCGCCGGTGGTCTTAGTCACCGGCTGATCAATGCTCGTCAGTTTCCCCATCATGGGGCCGCCGTCAATGACCGCATAATCGCGCACGGTGGCGCCGCCGGCCAGGGCAATCAGTTCACCAATCGCCATGCCGACAGGTACTTTATAGGTAGTGGGTTTACCGACGGCGCCGGTTACCGTCACATACTTCTCGGTTACCGGCTTGCCGGCCAGCGCTTCGGCCACATTAACGAGGGTTTCGACATTGGCGACCACTACCCCCACCTGGAGAGGGATTCCGCCTTCGGGGACAATTCTGCCGGTTACTTCATGCACCAAAACCTGCTCGTCACCGGCCGGATAAATATCTGGCAGAAATGCCAGTTCAATTTCCTGTTCATTTGCTTGCTTTAGTTCGGCCTGCAGCGTGCTTACGGCCTCCCCGTATTTGTGCTTGAGGCCGATGATGCCGCGCCGCGCGCCGGTAGCCACCATGACGGTTTTCAGGCCTACGATCAGCTTGCTGCTTTCGCTGGCCATAAGGAGCTGGTGGGCCCTGAGGAGGGGCTCGCACTCGGCGCCATTGACAATAACGGTATCGACACTGGCATTGATCTTTACGTGAGTGGGGAAACCGGCCCCGCCGGCTCCCACTACGCCGGCCGCCTTAACGGCGGCAATAATTTCATCCCGCATACTTCACCTACTCTCTTTACGTAACCTGTACTTACACGATGGATAGTGCATCCACAAGCACACAACGACGCTGGCGGGTAAAGCTGCGC
Source organism: Bacillota bacterium (assembly GCA_023441125.1). The sequence goes on along the minus strand of JAEZQV010000289.1, from coordinate 17,463 downwards.
GCGGAGGTAAGCCCTTCGCCGGTGGGCCCGGCGATGGTAAAGGTGGTAAACCCTTCGCCGCCCACGCCGATCCCGGCGTAAGACGGTGCATTTTTCACGAAAATGGTTGTCTCGATGGCCTTGGCCAGGCGGGTCAAATTGTCGACATTTTTAGAATGCATGATGGCGGTATGCCTGTTGCCGTGCTCGACTTTAACCGCCAGTTCAATCGCCGCGTCAATGTCTTTTACCTGCACAACGGGCAATACCGGCATCATAAGTTCTTCCAAAACAAAGGGATGATCGGCCTCGGTTTCACAGATGACGGCCCGGATGCTGTCCGGCACATCGATGCCGATTTGGCTTAAAATATACCTGGCATCTTTGCCGACGAAGTTTTTGTTGACGGCATAGGCTTTTTTCGGTTTCTCGGTGCAGCCGGCCGCCGCCAGTTCCTCCTTCTCGGTCAGGATCACTTTGGCCAGCCGGTCAATATCCTGCCCGGCGATTAAATAAGCGCCATATCGCTGCATATAGGCCATCAGCTTATCGGCCACACTGCCGACAACAATAACCTCTTTCTCGGCAATGCAGGGCAGGTTGTTGTCAAAGGCGCAGCCGGCGATAATATCTCTGGCCGCTTTTTCAATATCGGCCGTTTCGTCAACCACGGCGGGCGGATTGCCGGCCCCGGCCCCAATCGCCTTTTTGCCGCAGGACATAACCGCCTTGACTACGGCCGGGCCGCCGGTAGCGACCAGCATGTTAATCCCGGGATGATTCATCATGGCATTGGTGGCTGCCAGCGACGGCTCAGCCACCGCGGTCAGCAGGTTCGCCGGGCCGCCGGCTTTGACAATGGCTTCATTTAACAATTTTATCGTAAGCAGCGAGGTGCCCTTGGCGGTGGGGTGGGGGCTGAACACGACAGCGTTGCCGGCCGCTACCATGCCAATGCCGTTGCAGATTACCGTTTCCGACGGATTGGTGGTCGGGGTGATGGCGCCGATAACGCCATAAGGTCCCATCTCAATCAGCGTGAGGCCATGGTCGCCGCTCCAGGCTTGACTCGTTAAGTCTTCAGTGCCCGGGCTCTTGGTGGCGGCCAGCTTATTTTTCAGAACTTTGTCGGCCACACGCCCCATGCCGGATTCTTTTACGGCCATTTCGGCCAAGATTTCCGCATTGTCACTGATGGTCTTACGCATGCCGGCAATGAGCTCTTCCCGTTTTTCGATCGACAGCTTCTTGAGCTGTTTTTGCGCAGCCCGGGCCGCGGTAACCGCTTCATCTATGGTTGTAAAAATGCCGCCGTCGCCGTTAGCGGCTTCGGACTGCTGCGCCTGAACTCTGGCCATTACTTCCGCTGTAATTTTTGCAATTAAATTCTGGTCAATAGTCATGTATTTTTCCTCCCTCCGTTCTTGGCGCCTACTTAAAAGGCAGCCAGACCGGCTTTGGCTACCGTCATATCTTCATCGACTGAACCGCCGCTCACACCAATGCCGCCAACGAGCGTGCCATTGTCCCACAAGGGGAACCCGCCGCCGAAAACAACCAGCCGGCAGCTGTCGGTGGTATTTAAGCCATATAGCATTTGGCCCGGTTGAGCAACAGCAGCCGCCTGATCGGTGGACATTTTGAGCGCAACGGCAGTATAGGCTTTGTTAAAGGCTATGGAAACACTGGCTAACAGGGCGTTATCCATCCGTTCCTGCGCAACCAGGTTGCCGCCGGCATCGACGATGGCAATCACCATCGGTACCCCAATTTCAACTGCTTTCTGTTCAGCAGCTGCAAGCATACGTTTGGCTCGTTCCAGCATATCATGCATCCCTCCGTCATTTTGCTCGCGACCTTGCAAAACCTGCAGTACCGCCTGCGTTACTTTAGCAATCAGCACTTCCTGCTCAACACATCTTGCTAAAACAAACAACAGGTCGGATAAGCGGTTCAAATAGAGTGCGACCGGGGTATGAACGGTTTCCGTGCGCCTCAGTCTGACAATGCAGCGTTCGGCCCGCCGGACGATAGTCCGGGCCAGATCCAGCGCCGCACTGGCTGACGTTTCTCCCGGCGTAACAAAGTAAGGTTGGGGAATACGCTGCTGTTCCAGCTTGTCAATAATATGCTCTAATCGTTCTACATGTCCGGAAGTAATGCGATACCGGCTTATGTCGGTAACAGAACTGTCGGTTGCCAGATCGGCATTGAGCGCAATAAGTTCCTTTTGAATGCCGTGAATAATCTCAATGGCCCACGCCTTATCTGTCAGGGATTTGGCCAGACCCATGGCGGCATTGGCCTCATCCACCGTACCATAGGCATGTACCCGGACACTGTCTTTGAAAACGCGTTCTTTACTCAGCAGGCTGGTTTTTCCTTCGTCGCCTGTTTTCGTATACACTTTCATGGCAGATTACTCCTCGAGTAAACTTTTATTTATCTCGATGCTGTCAATAATCCCCACAATGGCTGCATCTACTGCCGACTGGGGGTTACCAGTCACATGCCGGGCGGAGCTGCCATCAACCACCAGCACCGTTTCGCCGGTGCCAGCCCCGATGGTGTCTACCGCCACAATTGGGTCACCGGCCGGACGGTTGCCAAACTTAAGCCGCTGGACAATAAGCAGTTTACTGCCGGTCAGGCTGTCGTCCTTCGGGGTAGCCACAAGTGTGCCGATGATCTTTCCTACCCACATGTTCTTCATCCTTCCTGCTTAACTGTAAATAATGGCTATCCCGCATTCTCTGGCGATATCACGGGCTAAAGGCGTAATAATGGTGCCTTGAACAATTTGAATGGTTTTAATGCCTTGCTGCGCGCTATGCCTGATACTGGCGGCATCGAGCACCCGTTTTTGGCCAGGCTGCTCCGGGACGTTCGCCAAAGCAGGCTGTTCCTCCCGCCCGAGCACCCGGCCGGCGGCATTAGCCAGCTTTTCTACCGGTGTAAGCTGAACACCAAAGGTCTCAATTTTTTTCAGGTTGGCTGCCAGCGCCGCCTTAAGCGCCGGCGCCGCTTGGGCCATATGCTTCTGCACCCGCCAGTCATCCTGCGGGTCGGCGGCATTGACGGCCGCAATCACGGGTTTACCCAGCATCAGGGCCTGGAGTATCAGGGTGCACACCATGCTGTCCGCCAGGGTATGCGCCAGTTTGGCCGCCGTGTTCTGCGTCAATACCGGTACCAGGACAACATCGGCCAGCCGCAGATGTTTTCCCGGATAGGGGGACTGGGTAGCAACAACCTGCACGTGACTACCCAGTTTCTCTTGTATCCAGCTTTCACCGATAATGGTTTCGGCGGCGTGCGACAGTACAACGGTAATTTCCGTGCCGCCGGCCTGCAGTCTTTTTAACTCCTCCAGGCCGGCCTCCAGACCAATGGTGCCACCCGTGAAGATAGCCAGCGCTTTGTATTGCGGGCCGGCCGCCGGCTGGAGCGCGCCGTCCGCTTGCCTGAGCCGCCGCAGCACCTCTGCGACAACCAATTCCACAAGTTTTTCATTGTCCACAGCAGTTCTCTCCTACTTGCACAAGGTGACCATGTCGCCGTTTTTGAGTTCGGCGGCATTGGCTTCATCGGTGTCAATATGAAATTCCAGCCGGAAAGACGGGTGGATACGCACCAGCACATTGTCAAACGTTCCGCCCCGGGGCCCGGGCACTTTCACCGTAACGCGCTCCCCGTCATTCACCCGGAACTTTTGAGCGTCGGCCGCCTCCATATGGATATGCCGGGCTGCGCAGATAACCCCTTCGGTGAGGGTAACGGCGCCTTGGGGACCGACCACGACAATACCGGGCGAGCCGGTAATCTTGCCGGAATCCCGCAAAGGCGGCACTACCCCCAGAGCAAAACCGTCCGTACGGGATATTTCAAGCTGGGTAAAGGCCCGGACCGGACCTAACACCCGCACATTGCGCATAACCCCTTTCGGTCCGACCAGGGTAACTGTCTCTTTGGCCGCATATTCACCGGTCTGTTTGAGCTCTTTGTCCTTAGTCAGTGAATAGCCGCTGCCAAACAGAAGGTCAATATGCTCGGCACAGAGGTGGATGTGGCGGTTGGATACGCCGACAGGTATACCTTGATCAGCCTTTTCCGCCTGCTGTAACGCCGGCATGGCAGCCAATACCTGGCTTACAATTTGTTCAATGATCTTTTGTTCCATCATCTCACCTCCGGATTTCTGCTAAATGGACTGAGCTTGCCACGGTAACGCGGCAAGCTTAGCCTGCTATTGCCAGCTTACTCGCTCTTGGGCAGAATCTTTTCGATATCTGCATGAGGACGGGGAATAACGTGAATGGATACCAGTTCGCCAACCCGCTGGGCAGCGGCCGCACCGCTGTCGGTAGCAGCCTTAACGGCGCCAACATCGCCCCGCACCATAACGGTTACCAACCCGGAACCAATTTTCTCATAACCAACCAACACAACGTTAGCGGCTTTAACCATCGCGTCAGCAGCTTCAATCGCGCCCACCAAACCCTTGGTTTCTACCATTCCTAATGCCTCTCCGCGCATACTTATTCATCCTCCTTGTTGTTTTTATCATAATGAATGCAAGTGATTCTGGGATCGCCCTTTTTTCTGGGACATGCAGGGTCGCCGCACAAATTGCAGATTTCCGGCGGATTTACCGGCTCCTGGTCTAAAGTGGCCGGTGCTGTTGCCTGAGGATCTTCCAAAGCCGGTTCAACAGCAACAGTCGCGCTTACGGTGCTTGCCGTATCGGTCTGAACCGGCGCATCTGCCGGTTTGACCGGATCGGCCGGTGTTGCAGCAGGAGGCGCAACGTTTGCCGGCGCAGCCGGTGCCGGCGTATGGCCTACCGTCTCCTGGGTGATTATGAGTCCGCCCAGTTCGCTGTGCGGACGCGGGATAACATGTTTGGACACTACTTTATTTATTTTGGCGGCGGCCGCCGCGGCGGCATCAACAGCTGCTTTGACAGCCCCCACGTCGCCGCTCACTTTGATAAGAACCATACCGCCGCCCTTGGCGAGTTCGTAGCCGATAAGCTCAACATTCGCCGCTTTGACGGCAGTGTCAGCCGCTGCCATGCCGGCAGCCAAGCCGACTACTTCAATTAAACCTAGAGCGTTTTTGACCATGTATTCACCTCCCCATGGCCTTGAGCACTTTCCTGTAACACTTTCAGGATAATCTCACGGACACTTGCATAAAGCTTAGCCATATCATCCTCAGGGGCCGCCGCCTCTTCCCGGACCGGATTGTCTTTAAAGGGCAGTCCTTTCACCAGCCGGGCGGCATTGTACCCCAAATTCCGCCACTCGGCCGGTGTTCCCGCCCTCTCCAGGACAAACAGCGGCTGGCGCTCGGGCAGCTTTTGGTAATGCACACACAGGGCAGCCGGACTGACGCCTACACCGACTCCGAGCGGTGAAACCTGTGCGCCTTTAAAAGCAAGGGCTACGGCATCCCCGTCAGCATCGTCCGTAAGCAGGCAGGGTACTCCTTCTTCCTCCATACCGGCCTGAAGCTCACGCAGCTTAGCCGCACAGGCGTCATGCGGACAGGCACAGATGATGATGCTGGGTCTATTTAATGTTTTATCTGACTGCATACTGCTCACGCCTCACTATGAAGTAAACTTAGCTTCAGGTGGGGTTTCAACCCCATCTGAAGGTTAGTTGCCCTTATCCTGGGACTTATCCGCTCTCACTCCCACTTACAAAGCGGGAGTCTTAAAGCGGGTTAGTCACAGGGTCGATATAAGACAGTACCAGGCCGGTAGCAACGGCGTTGCGGGGACCCTCGCTGCCGCGAATATTCCCCCGGCCGCAGACAATACCGTACTCGGCCAGCGCGTCGGTTACCATGTCGGCCACTTCGAAATCCATTGCCGAGCCGCCAACCAAGACGACAAACTCAATATGCCTGATATTGCCGGTAGGCGCTACCCGGGCCAGCGACCGCAGGGCATTGGTGACAAATACGCGTTTTTTGGCCTCCCGCCGCACATGCCGGATTCTGTCCAGGGCATGGTCGGCCGGGATGGGCACCATGCCGCCTTCTTTCAAAATAACTACCCGGGCAAATACATGCGGCGGCAGATGGTTGTCATAGAATTTGACAGTGCCGTCTTCCAGCCTGACATGATACAGGCTTTCTACTTTGGCTAGGGGATATTTTTTGATATCCTCGGCTAAATCAAAGTCATTAAGCCCCAGTTCCGAGTTAATCAGCATGGTCGTCATGTCGCCGGCGCCGCCCAGATGAATGGAATGCACCCGGCTGTCCCTGGTAATGATGGCGGCATCGGTGGAGCCGCCGCCCATATCTAAAATAGCCAGCGGCTTATCGGTACCCGGGGTGGTTAAGGCCCCGCGGATGGCCATATTGGCTTCGACACCGGCGATAACCACCCGCACACCGAGATCTTCTTGTAGCTTGTTGGCGATCTGCTGCATCGGCAGGCGGCTGGTTTTAACCATGGCCGCCAGGGCTACCGCGCTTTCCAGCGCAAATTCGCCGGCCAGACCGCCTTGCACTTTTTGCGGCACAAAGGTATCAACAGCCAGGATATCCTGAATCTTCATATCCGCGACCGACTGGCTGGTGAGTTCCGCCATAACCTGCCGGACTCTTTCCAGCATGCCGTTCACATTGGTCCCGGCTTCGCCCTGCACATCCAGGACTGGCTGGACGCGTTCGACAGCTTCCATGATCGCCGCCGCGCCGGCTTCGACGTCAATATCGGCTTTGCCCTTCTGGCCGACAACGGTGACAAAACCGGCCGGAATGGAGCGGGCTTTTACATCGCCTGCCGGCGTCCGGACAACAACGGCCGACCGGTTGCCGATTAAAGCTCTGGCAATGGGTACCACCATTTTGGTCTCGTCCGGTGTCAGGTTAAAAACGGTGGCAATGCCATAGGGATTGGACAGTGTTTTTATGGTCTGGCCGGCTTCGGCCACTTCTACGGCGGCCAGCATGCCGACCGGAACCTTTTCAATCAAGGTTACTTCGTCGACAACAGGGATGGTGCGCTCCAGCCGGTTGACGATGAGCACGGCGTCATCCTGGCGGGCAATGGCCCCCTGTACGGCTACGCCTCTGGCCATAGCCGCATTGATTTCCCGGGCGGCATCCGCAAAATCAATGCCTTGGGGAATGAGGCAAATAACCTTTTCCCCCGGGCCGACACCGGCAAGCTGCGCAAAAGGGATCGTCATGCCGACACCCAAGCCAATGCCGCCCGGTGTGGACGGGTTATGGCCGATCATGGTCGATTCGGTGATAATGGTTTCGGTAATGGTTTCCATGGCCAGGTCGCCGATGACCGGAGTCGCTTCATTCAGGCGGATTTCAGCCAGTTCGGCCAAGGTCAGGTCCGCCTTGTGCACGGCTTCCCGCAGGGCGATCACAATGCCCGGCACATTGGCCAGCGTCCCCTTGATCCCCGTTGTTTTTATAATGCTGCTGGCCAAATACGTATGAATTTGACCCTGCCCGACTTGCGCCAGGCAAACCTCAGTTGTGGAGTTACCAATATCCACGCCTGCAATAATAGGCATGAAAGCTCCCACCTTAGTCCGCTCTGAGACGGTTCCGGCGCTCGTAGACTTCAGCGGCCTCTCTCACGAAAGCGGCGTTAATTTTTGCGTTGTATTTTACTGCCAATTCTTCAGCAATGGCCAACAGTTCGGGTTTGGTGGAACGGTAAGGACGCATAGCATTGTAAATTTCCAGTACGCGGGCATCGGGAATGGCCACAAGTTCGGCTGCGCGGCGGAGGTTATTGGCAAACTGGTATCTGCCCACCCCGTCGGCAATCTCGGCCTGCATTCTGAGGGTTTCCGGGGTAATACGGACATCCTCGGATTTTACCTCGCCATTGACGATCTTATCCAGCGTAATATCTGCCAGCGATTTGCCGGTAGGCGTTTTTAAGAGTTCAGGCCGCTTGCTGGCCAGCGGATAGTCACGGTCAGGGCACAGACCCGCTTGTGCGGCCGGTGCCGGAGCAGCGGCCTGCGGCGCGCCGGCCATGGATTTTAATACTTCACGGACGATATCTTCCAACATTTTATTATCTGACATTTATTTTCACCTCCGCCTAGTTGAATTGAACTTCCAGTTCCACCGGTTTCGCACCGGGAACAACGTGTTCGGTTTCTTTAATATGCAGTACGGCTGCTTTGGCCTGATATTTGGGCCGGGCCATCTGGTCGTTCTTGGTCGGTACCGGTACCGGCGACTGGCCTTTGGCGTATTGGGCGGCGTTTTTGCCGATTTGGCGGTAGGCTTCCAGGTCCAAAAGCGGCGATTGCGAGAACAGCTCAAGATTGCTCAGCGGCGGCAGATCTTTCTGATGGATTACTGTCGTCCCTCTGGACTGAATCCCGATGGCAATACCCGAACCGCTGAGCTTCGTGCAGTCATGGGCGGCAAAGGCTACGTCCGAAGTCCGTAAAACGCGGACAACGCGGGCTTTTACGCCTTCTTCCTCGATACCGGCGATCATTTCGCGCAGGACATCGCTATGCGGCACGTTGACGATGGTTTTATTCTGATATTTGCCAAAGGCCGGCGCCAGGGCAATGATAACTTCGTCAGTTCTGGTACCGGGGCGGGCTTCCCCTTTTTCCACCAGCGTCATGGAGCGGCCGGTTGCGGCAGCTTTCGGCGCAGCAGGCTGGGCCATGCCGGCCAGTACCTGCCCTACTATTTCGCGAATCAATTGTTCGTTAATTTCCATTTCCATCCACCTCTCTTCTAGATCACACGTCAAAGTCAGACGGTTTAATTGCCTGGCGTATATCTTTAATTTCATCCCAACGTTCTTTGCTCAGGCGATAGCCTGTGCCAGGGCCGGCGTAGTCATTTTTGCAGTTTACGGCGCTGACAACGTTAAGATTCTTATCAAGAATGGCCGAGGTATGGAGGTAGTCGCCGGAAATACGCTGCTTCAGAGTGCCCAGCACGTTTTCCGCCACATCAACAAAGCCGTTTTTGGCCAGGGCGCGGACGATATCGACACCGGTAATGCCGCGCTTCATCATTTCTTCGGCAGCCTTCAGGTCCTCAACAACATTCCGTTTAATGATGTCTTTGGTGCCATGGGCATAGGTGGCGGCTTCCACTTCCTCGTCGGTAATGGCCGGGAAGCCGAACTCTTTAAATACGGCCTGGATGGCTTTAGCGGCTTTATTCCGTACGGCAATAACCGCTTCTTCCGATACCGGTTTCAGACCGCCGTCCACCATCAGGTCGCGCTGGATAATGTTCCAGTCGTCATAGTCGTCGACATCCCAGTTGGAGCCGGCGAACATGTTGTCATAGTTCGGGGTGGCGCTGTAGCCTGAGCAGATGAAGTCGGTGCCCGGCAGCATTTGCATCAGGGTCCGGGCGGTACGGCGGATATCGGAGTGGGTAAAGGTCTGGTCGTTACTGGAGGCAACCTCAAGATCCAGCATGGCGGCAGTCAGGTTTTCACCGAGAATGGCGCGAATACCGGACGGAACCGCTGCCGGCACGCCTACGCAGCTTACCGAACCGTTTTGCAGGCCCTGTACGCCGGCGCCGCGGGTCAGCATGATGCACTTGACCTCCAGGTACAGCATGGACTTGCCTTCGGCATAGCCCATTTGCACTTCCGAACCGGTGCCGGAGGTAAACCGCATTTTAAGACCGCGGGAGGCATAGGCCGAGGCCAGGAAGGCTTTGGACCACGGCGTATCGTCGCCGTCGACAAATACATTCTCGGTACCGTATACGGAGATGGTTTCCGCATATGCGGTGATGCCGCGCATGCCTAACAACAGTTCGGTGGCTTCTTCGAGCGCGCATTGGATCAGCACGCCGCCGCGGCCAACCTGGCCGCCGACCTGCAGGGCCAACGCGTTAAAGGGAGCATAGCGGACAACGGCTACGGTAGTTTCCATTTCGTCGAACCCGCGCATGGCGGCTTCGGCGGCGTCGGCGGCAATGAGTACCGGATTGTCCTGCGGATTGGTAACATGGCACTGGTTGGAAGGAATCTTCCGGGCCCGCATTTTTTGCAGCGCCATCATCATTTCCACGACGTTCATGGTATTGAGCACAGCCACAATTTTCGCAGCCGTCAAACCACGGATTATTTTAACAAGTTCGTCCCGCGACACATTGACGTCAACAAGCATTTTGGCAATTTCCGTATCCGACATAGCCATTGCTTTGGGGGCAATCGCCGTGTCGATAGCATAATCGGCAATAAACTGATCAATAAAGTCGAACTGAGCGCGGGGAATGCCGTCCATCTCCACGACTTTACCATTTTCAATTTTGATGCTGGGTTTAGGATCGTTGGGGCTGCCCATAGCCATCAGGCCGACTTCCGGCCACTCGACCACGAAACCATCCTGGTTTACAGGGCGGGCTTCCAACACCTCAAAACGTTTTGATCTTTTCATCTCTCAATTCCCCCCTGTTCTTAGATGTATGGCGTTGTGACGGACGGAGCCGGACCTGCCATAGCTTCCAATACTTTCAGACCAACATCCTTGGCGGCCAGTACTGCCTGGCGTACTGCGCCGGAATCACCGGTCACCATAAGGATAACCTCGTTGGAGTAGCTGGTGCCGCCGCCGGGGCTGGCATAACCTACTACTTCGACATTGGCGGTTTTGACAGCCGTATCGCTCATCAGGACGCCGATGGCAGCCGGAGCGCCGACAATCAACCCAAAGGCTTTGCCGATCGGCGCGCCAAAGGCTTTGTTAATGGCATAGCTGGCCCGGGCGGTGTATTGCAGTTCAAGATGGCCGGCGTCATTGGCATAGACATCACCGAAGGTGCGGTCCAGTTCTTTTAATGCCACTTCGATCGCCCGGCGGGCGTCGGACACTTCTTCGGCTCCGAAAATAATCAGGCAGCCATGACCGGCGCCGCCTTTGGTGTCACGGGCCAACTCAATGGTTACAATTTCGGTATTGGTAGCCTTTACCGCTTCGTCGGCCGCCATGATGTGCGGACCGGCGCCGGTACGGGCACCCAGAATACCGATCGAGCGGTATTTCGGATCCAGCTTCATTTTGTCATGCAGCATGGGGTCGACATTGGCGATTACCAAACCAATCGAATCACCGATGGCGGTACCGACAAATTCGGTAATCCCCGGGTTGCAGGCCGCCTTGGCAGCTTCCTGGGCAGGAGCTGCCGGGGCTGCGGTTTCCATGCGTTTTTTGATTTCATCCATTACCTTCTCGATCAACTGGTCTTGCATGTAATCACACCTCCAAATTTATGCTTACTTAATTTTAGGAAGAATTTTTTCGACATCTGTATGAGGACGGGGAATAACGTGAGTAGAAACAACCTCTCCAACATTTCTGGCAGCCGCGGCGCCGGCGTCGACAGCAGCTTTTACCGCGCCGACATCACCCCGCACCATAACAGTGACCAAGCCTGAACCAATTTTCTCATAGCCTACCAGGATAACATTGGCTGCTTTTACCATGGCGTCCGCAGCCTCAATTGCCCCTACCAAGCCTTTGGTTTCAATCATCCCTAATGCTTCGCTCACTATTTACACCTCCTTTCCTATAAGATAGTCTTTTAGTTCGTGCAAGCCTGCGCCGGTATAGGCGGAAACACAGAAGAAAGGTTCCTGAATTCCCGCTTGCTTAAGCCGCAGCCTGGCTTGTTCCTGGTCAGCGCCAGGGGCGTCTATTTTGGTGACGACTCCCACTACCGGCCGCGGAAACATGGCGGCAAAACCGGGCGGGAGTGTTATCCGCGAATCAGTGGCATCCTGGACCATAAGCACCAGTTGGGCGTTGGTGGCCGTGACGGCCAGCGCGGAATAAAAACGCGGCATTTGGGCGTATTCACCGGGAGTATCAATGCTGCCGTCATGAAAACAGATGCTCGAAGTTTTTTCCGCCTTGCAAGCTTCCTCATGCAGTGCATGGATTAAGGATGTTTTGCCTGCTCCGACAGGGCCGACCAGCATAATCATCGGCTGTTACGACCTTGTCAGCTTGGCGGCGGAAAAGCCCAGGCCGCCGGCCAGCAGATTGACTACCTGCTGTAATGCGGCTTCCACCGCGGAAACGGTACCGGTAAGAACCACGGAGCCGGTAAACCGGTCCATAAAGCCGATTTGCACCGCTGCTGTTTTGGTGGCGGCATCGGCAGCAATGATGGCGGCCTCACAGGGCGTAATGGTTAAAATGCCGATTGCGCCGCTGTCGGTAATACCGAGTTTCTCACACAGCTCTTTTTTGGGATTGGCGATCAGGTGGGCTAACGTCACCTGTTTGCCAGGCACATACTCTTGCACCACTCGCGGCTTTTCCTGCGACATACTGTTCCCTCACAATTCTGTTTGACTTACTGATTCCTCGTAATAATTAGATTTTTTTGCATTTTTACCTTGAGATGAAGTTGCGTAAGCACAGGACATATTTGCCGGCCTTACGGCAATCATTTGCTAGTAAAATAATAGCGGCAATCACTCATGGTATTTCTTTGTGATGTCCTGGTGTTTTTGCGGATAAAAAACAAAAAAAGACTGTTTTCACAGTCTTTTTTCTACTTACACCGATTCTTTAAATCAGGCGAAAAATGCAATCGTATTTTATTGTTATTTTTTAAGAGGTTGTTGCTGCCTGATTGCGGCGGCCGCACCTGCTTTAGCTTTAAACTGGAGGCGGTACTGGTTGGGCGTAACGCCGACCTCCTGCCGGAATACCCGGCAGAAATAACTGGCGTCCTGGTAACCGGCCTCAGCGGCCACCCGCACAACAGTCTGTTCAGGATTCTGCAGCATAAGCTTGGCTTTGTCAATGCGGACCTTGGTCAGGAAGTCGACAAAGTTAAAGCCTTTTTCCGCCTTGAAAATACGGCTGAAGTAATAGGGACTTAAATGGACGGTATGGGCCACTTCCTCCAGGGAAATGCTCTTGTGGAAGTTCTCAGTAATATAGGCGCAGGCCTTATTAATCAGCCGCACATTCATACTGCTGCGATTCTCGAGCATGTTGTCCATAAACTGATCCACGGCGTCCAGAATCCACTGGCGGACTTCCTCCCGGTCCACACAGTCGTTCAGCCGGTTTATGCAATTAAAGTTTAAGAGCGTCAGCTGCTCAAGATTAGCGCCGCCTTCCACCGCCGCCCGGGAGAGGACAATCAGCAGTTCCAGCACACAGGCCTTGACCATTTCCATACTGGCTTTGGCCGTAAATATTTCATGCAGCAGCTGCCGCAGCACTTCCTTGGCCTGCTGCCGTTCCCCGCAGCGCACTTTATCCAGCAGATTGCGTTCATAGTTGAAAGGATAACGAAAGGCTACGGCGCTTAAATGCGGCACTTCATCAATATGAATAATCTGGTTGTCGCCAATATAAATTTTTTGCTGTTGGGCGCTGGCGGCTTCAATATATGATTTGTGCAGCTGCAGCGGGTCGTCGTAGAACCGGCCGATGCCCACGGTAATACTGATGCCCAGTTGAATGATGCTGTCGCGGATTTTGCAGGCGGTTGCCCGGACCTCCTGTTCAACCTGTTCCGGCGCAACAACGCCTGCATACCCCAGCAGGATAATAATTTCGTCGCCGCCAAACGGAACTACCAGGATATCCTTGCCAACAATTTCACAAATATGATGATACACGCGCTGCTTGACAATCTGCCGCTCCAGTTCGGACGCACTGCGGGTGATTTGCTTAAAATTATCAATATTGGCCACCAGAATGACACCGGCTTCGGCTTTAATCCCCAGGAAGCCGGCCCGCTCGCGCAAGTTCGCCAGATCAGTAATTTTGCCGGAAATCAGATCCTGAATGAAGGAATTTTTGATAAAGGGCATCGCGTGCTCGATATTTTTGCGCAGTTCGGCTTCTTCCTGTTCTTTTTGTTTACGCCGGCCAACACTCTCCGCGACCGACTGCAGTGTCTGCAGCAAGTCTTTGGGACGCACCGGTTTCAGCAAATATTCCACCGCGCCGATGGAAAGAGCTTCTTTGGCATAGCTGAATTCATCAAAGGCCGTCAGCATGACAATGACGGTATCAGGCAGCATGGTCCGGATAGTACGGGCCGCCTCCAGGCCATTTAGCTCGGGCATACGAATATCCATCAGCACAATCTCCGGTTTTTCCGCGGCGGCAATACTGACAGCACTCTTGCCATCGCCCGTTTCCGCAATGATTTCCATATCCGGGCAATTATTTTCAATTATAAAGCGGAGTGCCTGCCGTTCCAGAATTTCATCATCGGCAATCATCAGTTTGTACATAGTGCTGTCTCCCTTATTTTTCATCGGCTGCCGGACGGCAGGGTAATATAGATCTCGGTTCCCTCACCGACCGCGCTTTCTATATGGATGCCGTACTGATCACCGAAATAATGCTGAATGCGCTTATGAACATTAATGACTCCGAGTCCGGTTGTATGGCCTTGCCGCGAGCGGCTTTCGTTGCGAAAAATCGCGCCGATCCGATCCGGGGAAATACCGACGCCGGTATCTGCCACTGTAATGACGACATCATCATTCTCAAGATGTCCGCTAATCCGGATATGGCCGCCGGCCCGCTTCGGTTCCAGCCCGTGAATAATGGCGTTTTCCACCAGCGGCTGCAAACTGAAAGCCGGCACAGCGGTTTTCAGCAATTCAGGCGGTACGGCGATGGCGGCCCGAATCCGGTCGCCAAAACGCACCTCCTGAATCGTCAGGTAATCTTCAATGGTTTTAATTTCTTCCTCCAAAGTACGCATCTCGTCCATATCCCGTAAGTTGTTGCGCAACAAATCGGAAAGCGAGTGGACGACCTCCTGGGTACGCTCCGCCCCTTCCAGCAGTGACAGGCGGGCGATGGTATTCAGGGTATTAAACAAAAAATGAGGATTTATCTGTGATTGCAAGGCCTTCATCTCGGCCGCCCGCAGCAGGTTTTCCAGTTCAGCCTTGGCCTTAAGCTCCGCCATTAACTGCTGCTGCACCACATTGGTTACACTCATTTCCACAATATAGTTGGCCATAATGTGCAGCAAATCAGCGGCGGCTTTGAGCCGGTTTTCCGGGATAATGGCTACTTTGTCAAACAGGTCGGACAGTATGGCCGTATCCATGCCGCAGTTCGACAGGCGTTTAAACATTTCCTCTTTGGCGTCATAATCGGCCTGCGGCAGAACAACCTGGCCGGCGAGCAGCGCACCCACATATTCATTCTGGACAATGATGGGAGCGGCGAAATCGGTCAGTCCGCCATGGCAATGGTACACCACCGGCCGTTGCCGTTCCACCGCCGTGCGCCCGCCCCGGTCGTCACACGCCATACACTGCGCCAGGCCGTCCGGAAAGGAGCGGACATAATCGCAGAACTCGGTAAACTTGCTGGGTCGGGTCACCGGTTTGCCATCCACATCAACCACAACGGCGGCGATGCCGGTGGTCTCCGAAAATTTGTCCTGGATTTCCTGCAGTATCTGGGTATTTACAATTTCAGCTAAAACAAACCGTTTATAGTTGTGCAACTACATTTCCCCCTGCAAATGACACTAGTACAAATCTATATGGGGATATTTTTGCCGTTTTAGCCGCAGATTCCTGCTGGCAATAGCAGGAATCCGTCAAAAAATGTCGTTACATGGCCGCCAAGTGCTGATCGGCCGGCTTGCTTAATTCAAAATCCGCAAGTCTGGCCATGTTATACATAGCATACGCCATCGTCTTGAGCATTGCAACCATCAGGACGGCGCCCGTGCCCTCGCCTAAGGCCATATTGGCGCGGATTGGCACATCATCGGCCAGAATATTGCCCAGCAGCAGGGCGTACCCCATCCCTGGCTCCTTGGATATATGGGAAGGCAGGCCAAAGTTTTCCACCTCTTTTTGAATCCGGGAGGCGCAGGCAAACGCCACCGCCGTGATAAAGCCGTCGATAACAAACGGAATTTTCCGGTTGGCGCACTCGGTCATGCCGGCGCAAATAGCCACAATATCAAAGCCGCCCACACAGCGCAAAATATCTTCAATGCAGCGGAAGGTCTCGCGGTGGCGCTCCACCCCTTTGGCCACCACCACGCATTTTCTTTTTACAACGTCATTGTTGGGACCGCTGGCGCCGTACCCGACGACGAATTCAGGCAAGATCCCCGTCATGGCATGCAGCACCGCTGAGGATGTGGTAGTATTGCCAATCCCCATTTCCCCGAAAGAAATCAGGTTGGCGCCATGTTCGTCAGCAGCGTAGCCCACCATTTCCTGTCCGACCCGCCAGGCCGCGGCAAATTCTGCCCGGCTCATGGCTTCGGTTTTCATAAAATTACTGGTCCCCCGGGCTACCCGCCGGTCAATACCGGCTTTTTTGTCGTGGTTGATGCCGATATCAATGACCGAATAAGGCACCTGATTGGCCTGACAGAAGCAGCTGATGGTAGCGCGCCCGTCCACCATGTTCTGCGCCTGAAGATACGTAATTTCAGCCGGGAAAGTGACAACGCCTTCTTCTACCACCCCGTTATCGGCCGCAAAAATCAAATGATAGGGTTTAATTTCCGGGTGCATGGTTCCCCAAGCCATTAACATCTTTTTAAATACTTTTTCCAATAAGCCCAGACTGTTAACCGGTTTTGCCGCTCCATCAACCAATTCGTCCACTGCACTCCGATAATTCATGCTTACAGCCCCCTTATTTTTTCAGTACAAATAGAAAAACCCTGGCCCAAAAGGGCTAGGGTTCTATATGCATAAAATCCTGTCCTTCCGGTACTACCCCTGGCGCGGAGGTAAATAACAGCCAAAACAGGCAGGTCTCCTGGCTTACGGCTCATAAGAACATCCAGGCCTTCCCGCTTGCCGGTGGCATAGTTGGATATTCCTCCCCGATTACAGTGGCGCGACCGCGTCGTTTAAGGATGTGGCAGACAAGCCAATCCTTTCGAACTTCCCTATTCTCCTCTTAACGGTTAAGAGGCACCTGTTTGGTGGCACTTATTAAATTGGTTTTTCTTTGTTGGTTTAATTTTACACCCAATGACATTCGCTGTCTACCACTTTGACGGTGGCCGCAAGATGTTAAAGCATTTGGCCAAAAAAGTACTATTCCTCACTGCCTGCCCATTTGGTCCTAACCTGGATTATCATCCCCGCTATGGTTGTCGTTTGTTGTCATTTGTCACTTTATTGCCGACATCGTGCCAACGGCGCTCAGCCAGCTTGCATAAACAAAAAATCAGTGTTATTGTTTTAAGAACTTAAGGGAAAAGGAGGCTAGCGTCCATGAAAAAAATCTTTGAATATTTTATGACGCCGATCAGTATCCTGGGAATAGGCTGCCTGGAACGAATCGCCAGCTACATTAAACCGATGCTGTTTCGCAAAGCGCTGATTGTCAGCGACAAGATCCTGGTTGAGACCGGTTTGATTGATAAACTCCTGGCGCTTTTGGATGCTGAAGGTATTTTCTACATAATCTATAAGGATGTATCCCCCAACCCCACCGTAGCCCAGGTCAATTA
>JAEZQV010000409.1 GCA_023441125.1 Bacillota bacterium | reverse complement strand
ATTGCCGGCCGCGAAAGTATCCAAGCCTGTCCAGGCCATCCGCGGCGTACCTAAGGCGGACCTGTTGTCGCCGCCTAATCACCAGGGCTTGTATTCCATCGAAGAATCGGTGCAAAAGATGTTCATGTCCATGAACGCGGCCTTCAAATTCCGTGTACCTGTCGCCATCAAATGCGCCGCATCGGCGACTTCGGTATCGGTATATAACAACCTGCTCAGAGATCCCTATAAAATTTGCGGCGGCTTCTTTATTGACGGCATCTTGGGCGGTACCGGGGCTGCCAATGAAGTTTCGCTTGATCACACCGGCCACCCGGTAGTATCCAAAACCCGGGAATGTTACCTGGCGGCCGTCAAACAGGGCCGGCAGGGACAGATTCCGCTGTGGGCCGGCGGCGGCGTCGGTTTGACCGGCAATGCGGCGGCCGATGCCTTCAAACTTATTTGCCTGGGAGCCAATGGCGTGTTTATGGGCAAAATGCTCATTCAGCTTTGCGGCTGTGTCGGCAATGAACACGGCCGGTGCAACGCCTGCAATACCGGCAACTGTCCGGCCGGCATCTGTACGCAGAATCCGCGGCTGGTCAAGCGGCTGGATGTTGATAAAGCCGCGCAAAACATTGTTGACTATATGCTGGCGCTGGACAGCGAGTTCAAGAAACTGATG
The DNA here is from genome assembly GCA_023441125.1 of Bacillota bacterium. The sequence continues at coordinate 3,332 of JAEZQV010000409.1, read as the reverse complement.
GCCCCGGTCGGCAACAGCTCACTGCCTGTCGGCCGTTCCGATGCCCTGGTTACTACCGATAGAGCCATTGCTGACAAGCTGGCTATTCAATATGTATGTTAGGAGGCGCTGCGCATGTTTAGAATAAATACGATCGACGGCAACAACCGGATGTCAACGCAGGACCTCTTAGAACGCATAAATGCAGCGTTGGCGCAAGGTGAAACCGAGTTTGACATTGAGGCTTCAGGCCAGCATGATATTGGCGGTCCGTTATGGCACCCGGAAGGGAAGTCATTGAAATTTTACGTAAAAAATGCCGGTCAGCGTGTGGGGTCCATGTGCTTGCCGGGTACGGAAATTATTGTTGAGGGTTCTTCGTCGGCTGATGTCGGCTGGCTGAACGCCGGCGGCCGGATTATTGTCAAAGGTGACGGCGGTGATACGACAGCCCACTGTGCCGCTGCCGGCACCATCTATGTCGGCGGCCGGGCCGGCACCCGCTCCGGCTCGCTCATGAAGCACGACCCGCTGTATGAAGCGCCGGAGTTTTGGGTGCTCAAGAATGTCGGCAGTTTTGCTTTTGAATTTATGGGCGGCGGCATTGCCGTAGTATGCGGCTATGACTGCCGGCAGTTTGACTCGGTCCTGGGTGACCGGGCTTGTACCGGTATGGTTGGCGGGATTGTTTATTTCCGGGGCCAGGCCAAGGGCATTTCGGCCAAGGATACCAAGATACTGAAATTGACAGCGGCAGATATTGCTTATCTTGACGGCAAGATGGATGATTTCCTGGCCGCCATTGACCGGCAAGAAATCAGAGAGCAGCTTGCTAAATGGGACGAGTGGCAGAAGGTAGTGCCTTTATCCTATGATGAACGTCCCAAAATGGCTAATACCAATATATACTCCTTCCGGACGGAGGAATGGGTGCCCGGCAGCATTTTCGGCGACGTCTGCGCTGACGATTTTGCTGTAATCGGGGCGGTGACAAGCGGCGAATACCGCCGGCGGATTCCGGTCTGGGAAAACGCCAAATACAGTGCGCCCTGCGAATTTAACTGTACGGCCTCCATACCGTCCCAACAGCGCTTTAATTTGCTCCGGGACGGGAAGATTGAGGAAGCGTACCGCCTGGTGCTTGAGTATACCCCGTTCCCCGGCTCGGTGTGCGGCGCCGTATGTCCCAATCTCTGTATGGATGACTGTACCCGCAAAACCGTAGATATATCAGCGCAAATCGGCAAACTGGGCAGCTATTCGGCCGAGGCCCGGTTACCGCAAGCTGAAGCCAAAACCGGCAAAACAGTGGCGGTTATCGGCGGCGGTGCTGCCGGCCTGACGGCCGCCTGGCAATTGGCGCGGCTGGGGCATGCTGTAACGGTATTTGAGGCTGATGAAAAGGTCGGTGGCAAAATGGAGCAGGTTATTCCGCGTTCGCGCCTGCCGCAGGCCACGCTGGCCCGGGAAATTGCCCGTATTGTGGAAATGGGTGTGGCCCTGAAGACGGGCGTAGCCGTTGACAAAGAAAAGTTCGCAGCCATCAAGGCCGGTCATGATGCCGTTGTTGTAGCCACCGGCGGACATATTACCAAAGTAATACCCTGGCCGGGACACGAGCGTGTCATCAAGGGTCTGGACTTCTTAAAAGCCATCAATAAAGGCCAGAAACCGACCATCGGTAAACGGGTTATTGTCATCGGCTGCGGCAACTCCGGCATGGACGTAGCCGTAGGCGCTTACGGCCTTGGGGCCGAGCAGGTAACCTGTATCGACGTCCAGCGGCCGGCGGCTTTTGAAGCGGAAATGGTCCATGTTAAAAAACTGGGCGGTGAAATCCTCTGGCCGGTATTTACTAAGGAAGTAACCGGTGAGGGGGTTGTAACGCAGGATGGCAAACTGATCAAGGGGGATACCGTTATTATTGCCATTGGTGAGTCCCCGGAGCTAAACTTTATGCCTGACGGAATAGAGCTGGAGCGCGGCTTTTTAAAACCGGCCGGCGACTATAGTGTGGCGCCTGGCATCTTTACGGCCGGCGATACCGTACGGCCCGGACGGCTGGTAGATGCCATCGGCGCCGGCCGCAATGCGGCGCTGGCGGCTGATGCCTATCTGCAGGGAACCGGCTTTGCGCCGGTCCGGAAAACTCAAATTCCGGCCGGCCGGCTGAGTACTGCCTATTTCAAAAAATGCCACAGCTGCGATGTGCCGGAGGCTAATACCGATTACACGCGCTGTATCAGCTGCGGTACTTGCCGTGATTGTCATATGTGCCTCAAATCCTGCCCGGAAAATGCGATAACCCGTACTGGCGGCGAGAATGGGGCGGAGTACGCTTCTGACCCGGACAAATGCATTGGCTGCGGTATCTGCGCAGGTATTTGTCCCTGTGGTGTCTGGACCATGGAGACCAATGCAGAACCACTGGTTTTCTATAAATAACCTGGCAAAACAGACACCGTCGGCGGATAAATGCCGGCGGTGTCTTCTTGTGGTAAACTAATTCCGTCTCTGGTGCACGATAAAATTACATCATCTGAAAAAAAGCGTATTGACAGTCGTAATAACTTGCCAATATAATAATATCCATAGACAAACACATACAAATATCTGCGAGCGGAAAACACACGGATCGATTTTGCCCACAGTGTCGGCATAGAGAGGGCGTGATACAGGCGTTAGCATCTAATATTGAATGATATCCGGACAGGGTTACATGGTATTATCTATTGTGCGTTACTAATTGGAACTTACGGAAAGAGGGGAATTTTTTAAATGAGTAAAAAGGGTCTGACATGGATTAGTCTGGCAGTGGCGCTGACTATGCTGGCAGTTTTGGTAACAGGCTGCGGCGGCGCGTCAACCAAACCGGCTGATGCCAAAGATATCAAAATCGGCGGTAACTTCGAAATGACCGGCGGTATCGCCAACTTCGGCAACCAGACTGCCAATGGGATCAAATTGGCATTTAAAGAGGCTAACGCAGCCGGCGGCGTGCTGGGCAAGCAGCTGACCTTCGTGGTAGCCGACAACAAGTCCGAACCGGCAGAAGCCGCTAACGCCATTACCAAACTGATTACCCAGGATAAAGTCGTTGCCGTGCTGGGACCGGTATCCAGCTCCAACGTACTGGCTACACTGCAAATTGCTCAGGATAACAAAATTCCTGTACTTACTGCCACCGCTACCAACCCGAAGGTTACCGTGGATAACGGTGCTGTCCGTCCTTACGCTTTCCGGGCCTGCTTTATCGACCCCTTCCAGGGTAAAGTAATGGCTGACTTCGCTACTAAATCGGTTAAAGCCAAAACCGCAGCCATTTATATTGATAACAGCTCCGACTATTCCAA
>JAEZQV010000178.1 GCA_023441125.1 Bacillota bacterium | reverse complement strand
TCAGTGCGCAGGCCGGCAATTTTGTCCATGTGTTTATTAATCAGAGCATCACGCTGACCAGTTGTCAGACTTTATTGGAAGAGCTGGAGGAGCATTTAGCGGGTAAACCCCGCTTGCTGCTGGATTTTGGCTCCATGTCCAGAATGGATGTGCCTCTGTTCGCAAAATTTAATGATTTGATCCAAACGGTGGAAAGCAATTTGGGCTCGGTACGGGCTATATCGAATAACCAGCGCTTTATCGAGGCTATATCCCAGATTCACATTGAAAATACAGCCAATGTATTGACCGAAATCCTAAAGTTCATGGAACATTAGGGTCGCGTCTCATTGAGCCTGCCGGCAGCCGTGAACCGGTCACCGGCCATTTTGTCCTGATATTCATAATGTAAATAAAAAGGAGCTTGCCCGGCAAGCTCCTTTTTATTTACGGTGCATCGTCAATTACGACCGCCCACACCCGGAACGGACCATGGACGCCGATGGAAAGATCCATTTCAATATCCGAGGTCCGGCTGGGGCCGGTTATAAAGTCCACGGCCGAGGGCAGGCTGCCCTGGCCGCGCCTGTCAATCAGGTGCCGCATCACCGTAGACATAGTGGGCACGATGTTGCCGGCCCGCAGGACAGCAATATGCGTTGCGGGCAGCAGGCTTACCGAGCGGCCGGTGCCGCTCCCGTTAAACAGGGCTAACGTGCCGGTGTAGCCGATGGCGTAATGCACCCAGGTAATGCCGACCTCCGCTTGCTCGGCGGCGCTGACAAGTTCGCTGCGGGCAGAGTCATTGTTCCAGAAAGTCGTTTTAACTTCTAAACGGGAGACATCTACGTAGCGGCGCAGTTCCGGATGATCCCACAGCACAGCGGACCGGGCATTTAAGAGTTTGAGCCACAGCCTAAGCTGATTGGTGGCTTCCGTGCCGTTGTTGACGATGGCTACTTTACCGGTCAGCGCTTCCAGGTTGGCCTTAAATAACGCGAGGGCCTGGCCGGCTTCGAACTGCTGCTCCCGCCAAAAGGACGGCGGCCCCACTTCCTGGCGGTCCGGCGGTTCTGTCAGCGCTTTTTCCCGTCCCAGCGCCTGGGCTACTGTTTGCAAAAACAAGGTTTCCTGAGCCGTATCAGCTTGAATTTCTGTCATATGATCACCTATTTCTTGCGTTTTTCCCAGCGGTCGCGGAACGTTTCGTCGGCGGCTGCCGGCAGATAACGGGAATTGGTCCAGTTGGACAAAAGCGGCAGTTCAGCCGTGATATAACCGTTTTTGACAAGTGGCTTTTGCCCCAGGGAGGCTGCTTTCATGGCAAATTTATAGGTGCCGGGCAGTTTGAAAAAATGCCGCCACATACCAAAGGCAAACTTCTCCAGTACTTTGGTATGGCCGGCGCTGACCCGCCGGGCCCGCAGCTTAAACAACAGATCCTGCAGCGGAATTTTGGCCGGACAGACACTGGTACAGGCCGCGCACAGGGTTGAGGCGTAAGGCAGTTCGCCCCAGAAGGTCAGGTCATTCTCTAAGAGCGGGGTAATAACCGAACCGATCGGTCCAGCGTAAACAGACCCATAAGCATGTCCGCCAATTTGCCGGTATACGGGACAGACGTTGAAACAGGCACCGCAGCGAATGCAATTGAGGGCCTGGCGGAATTCCTTGTCAGCCAGCAGGCGGGAGCGTCCATTATCAACAATGACCAAATGGAATTTTTCGCAGCCATCGATATCCTCCGGCTGGCGGGGACCGTTCACAACCGATACATAGCTGGTCAGTTTCTGGCCGGTGGCATTGCGCGGCAGCATGGATAACACTGTCTCCAGATCTTCAAAGGTGGGAACCACCCGCTCCATCCCCATGACACTGATCACCACCTTGGGTAACGCGGTCGTCAGCCGGGCATTGCCCTCATTGGTAACCAAGGTGATTGACCCGGTTTCGGCAATCGCAAAATTGCAGCCGGTAATGCCGAGGTCGGCCTGTAAGAATTCGCTGCGCAGCGTCTTGCGGGCAAATAAGGTAAGCGCCGGTGTATCTGTCGCTACTTTTTCACCGGCAACCTTGGAGAATAGCTCGGCAATTTGAAACCGGTTCTTATGAATGGCGGGGACAATAATATGTGACGGTGTCTCGCCCGCCAACTGCAAGATATATTCGGCCAGATCGCTTTCGACAACCGTCATGCCGGCTTGCTCCAGCGCCGGGTTCAAATGAATTTCTTCGGTAACCATGGATTTGGACTTGATTATCCGCCGGGCGTGATACTGACGGCAAAGTCCGGTAATAATGGCCCGCGCCTCTGCCGCCGAAGGGGCAAAATGAACCTCACCGCCTGCTTTTCTCACATTTTCGGTAAGCAGCTTCAGATAATAGTCAAGGTGATTTACAGTATGCTGGCGGATTTTTTTGGTTTGCTCCCGCCATTCCTCCCAGTTGGGAAGTTCGCGGGCGGCATTGTCCTTATTTCCGCTCAGACGGTCTACTGCTTTGCGGACGGCCTGACGCATCTGATCGTCCTTTAATGCCTTGACTGCCCTGTCCCGTAGGTGTAGAGCCGGTTTTTCGCTCACGATCTCATCCCCTCATCTAGCAATTCGGCAATATGCATAACCCGCACGGCGGCTTTTTGTTTTTGCAGCCGGCCGGTAATATTCATCAGGCAGCTCAAATCGGTGCCGATTAGCACCTGGGCTTTGGTTTCCAGGATATTTCTCACTTTTTCATCGACCATGGCTTCTGAAATTTCGGGCATTTTTACTGAAAACGTACCGCCGAACCCGCAGCAGGCTTCTTCATGCGGCAGCGGTACATAGTCGATGTCCCGAATATTGCTGAGCAAGGTACGGACATATTCATCGGTATTTAAAAAGCGGCGCGGGTGACAACTGGAATGGTAGGTTACGCGCTGCGGGAAACGGACTCCCAGGTCTTCTTTTTTCAGTACTTTCACCACAAATTCGCTGAATTCATACAGCTTGCCAATCAGCTCTTCGGCCTGACGGTACTGTTCGCTGTCCTTGGCAAACAGGACCGGATAATATTCTTTGATCGCGGTGATACAGGAACCGGCAGGCGCGACCACGTACTGGCTGTTCTTAAAGGCCGTGAGCATTGTTTGGGCTACCGGCCGGGCGTATTCCCAGTAGCCGCTGCTAAGCGCCGGTTGTCCGCAACAAGTTTGTTCAGGCGGAAAATCCAATGTTACGCCAAGTTTTTCCAGAACCCGCACCATGGCCTCGCCGACATGCGGGTACATGCTGTCACAGATGCAGGTTATAAATATGGATGCATTCATTCCCCAGTACCTCCATAACAAAAAAATAACGTCAGGCAGTCAGGCAGATATAGTGTGTGCATTAAATCCAACATTATCCTGTGTTTTTTTTTGCTTTCAGGCAGACAATAAAATAACCAATAGAAAGTACTGGGGAGGATTAACGATATGACATGGACGCAAGAGTATATCCCGTTGGGTAATCTGGCCTTGTCGGCGCTGGCGGCCGCAATACCCATCATTGTAATCTTTTATTTGCTGGCTGTGCGCCGCGCGCCCGGGCAAGTGGCGGGGATTTCGGCGCTGGTGGCGGCTTTTCTGGTGGCCGTACTGGTATATAGGATGCCGTTTACGACTACCTTGCTGGCAGCTGTCATGGGGATGGCCTATGGGGTGTTTCCTATCTTCTGGATTGTGATCACGGCCATTTTTATCTATAACATGACGGTGGAAACAGGCAAGTTTGATATTATAAAAAATTCCATTGCCGCTATCACGGATGACCGCCGGTTGCAGGCCCTATTAATCGCCTTTGCTTTTGGCGCCTTTTTGGAAGGCGCGGCGGGTTTCGGCACCCCGGTCGCCATTTCCGCCGGGATGCTGGTCGGCTTGGGCTTTAATCCGTTGTATGCCGCCGGTTTGTGCCTGATAGCCAATACCGCGCCAGTAGCTTTTGGCGGCATTGGTATTCCGATTATCGTAGCCGGTCAGGTTACCGGTATTGACACCATGAAGATCAGCCAGATGGTGGGCCGGCAACTGCCGTTTATTTCGGTATTCATTCCCATTTGGCTTATCGTGCTTATGGCCGGCTGGAAAGCTACTATGGAAGTGCTGCCCGCCTGTCTGGTGGCCGGTGTTTCCTTCGCCGTGCTGCAGTACTTTTCTTCCAATTTTATCGGCCCTGAATTGCCGGATATTCTTTCTTCCCTGGCGGCTATCCTGACTTTGACAATTTTTCTGCGAGCCTGGAAGCCGGCCTCGATCTGGCGATTTCCCGGCGAAGAAGCCACTAAGCCCCAAGCAGCCGCCACTCTGCCGGTACATTCCGGCGGCGCGCTGATTACTGCCTGGGCGCCGTTTATCATTCTTACCGTCATGGTTATTCTGTGGGGCTTGAAACCGGTTACTGATTTATTGAACAAAGCCACAATATCTGTCTATGTACCGGGCTTGCATAATGTTGTTACCCAGATTGCTCCCATTGTCAAAACACCGACACCGATGGCGGCCGCCTATAAAATCAACTGGCTGAGTGCAGCCGGAACGTCGCTGTTTATTGCCAGCATCTTCTCCGCAATGGTGCTGGGGGTGGGGCCCGGGCAGTTCTTCCGCATTTTTGGCAAAACGCTTAAACAGCTGACCAAACCGCTGATTACGATTCCGTCAGTGCTTGGACTGGCTTATATTATGAACTACTCCGGGATGAGTTCCAGTCTGGGCCTGTTCCTGGCCGGCACCGGCTCCTTTTTTCCTTTTTTCTCAGCCTGGCTTGGCTGGCTGGGAGTGTTTCTCACCGGCTCGGATACATCGGCCAATGCCCTGTTTGGCAATTTGCAGGCAGTTACCGCCCAGCAGGTAGGCGTTGATCCCACGCTGACCGTAGCCGCCAACTCCTCAGGCGGTGTTACCGGCAAGATGATCTCACCG
>JAEZQV010000130.1 GCA_023441125.1 Bacillota bacterium | reverse complement strand
CTTCATACATACTGTCATTACCCGCTTTGACGCTTCTGTGCAGCCAGGCCGTTACTACTTCGGCAGCCTGCTCCTGGTGCAATTCATCGCCGGGCTCCGTTGCCAGCAAACCGGCAATTTTCGCCAGCATTTCCCGGATAAGACCGGAATCATTACGGCGCAAGGCGGTAAGCCCGGTTAACCGCAACGCCCGCTTACCCGCCGCCCGGAGAGCATCCTCCCGGGTTATGGCCATACCGGCAGAAATGACGTCAACAACACGGGCTGCCAAAAAATTATGACGCTGCTTCAAACTAATGACTGCGATCAGCCCCAGCTGCTCGATTGCCGCCGGTATCTCCTGCCCCGGCATATTTTTTAACAACGGCCGGAAGGTATCAATGCAGTGGCCGGCGGCATCCAGTTGGTTGGACCACAGCGCCAGGTAAAATACGGTTGTAAGCTGTACCGCTTCTCCCGGGCGCCCTAACCCATGACCCAAAGCCAGCTTTAATAAATCAAAGGCGCGATATGCCTCTGCCGCTTGGCCGGCAAGCAAACAGGTATTCACGAGTTTGTAGATTTGACGCAGTATCTTCTTACCACCGGCGGCATCGGTCTGGCGGTTTGCCGTTATTCGGTTTAATTGAGAAACAATATGCGCAAATTGCCAAGCAAGCCGCCTGGTATAAAACCAGGCGGCTAAAACTATCACTGCTACTGTCATCAGCGCAAATAACCATACTGCCATAAGGGTTTCTCCCTATCTAGCGTTTATTTCTCCCTGATAGACAATCCCCCGGGCAGCATCGACGGTAACTATGGCCCCATCCTGCAGGCGCTCTGTAGCGCCTTCAACGCCGACAAGCACCGGCATGCCGAAGCTGACCCCGACAATGGCGGCGTGAGAGGTGAGTCCGCCCTCTTCCGCCACAATCGCGGCGGCCTTGACGGCGTAAGGAGCAGTTTCTTCGTCCACGCTGCTGACTACCAGAATGTCGCCTGGCTGAAACTTGGTTTTGATATCTTTAATTGATGAAACAACGGCAATTTTACCGGTAACGGCCCGTTGGCCGATGCCGGTGCCGCGCATCAGGATATTGCCGACAACATGCACCCGGATCATATTCGTTGTCCCGGACATGCCTGCAGGCACCCCGGCGGTAACGACAACCAGATCACCGTCTTTGACAAGCTCGGCTTTTAAAGAACTGGCAATCGCACTTTGCACCATCTCGTCCGTATTATTGAAGCTAGGTCCCAGAACGGAATATACACCCCATAAGAGTTGCATACGGCGCACTGTTTTCAAACTGGGAGTAACAGCAACAATGGTGGACTGGGGACGGTATTTTGACACCATCCGGGCGGTATAACCGGTTTGCGTTGAGGTTACAATGGCTGCCGCCCCCAGCTCATGGGAAATCTGGGCTGTCGCATGACTGATGGCATCCGTCGTAGTCCGCTGCAATTGGATGCCTTTCCCCTTAAGAATATCGCTGTGACGCAACGAGGCTTCCGTTCGTATGGCAATACGGGCCATGGTTTGTACGGCTTCCAGCGGATACTGGCCTGATGCCGTTTCCCCGCTAAGCATAATGGCATCCGAGCCGTCAAGAATGGCATTGGCAATATCACTGGCTTCGGCTCTTGTCGGCCGCGGGTTTGTGATCATAGACTCCAGCATCTGTGTAGCCGTGATGACCGGTTTGCCGGCTTTATTACACTTCTGGATGAGCATTTTTTGTACCAACGGTACTTCTTCGGCGGGGATTTCCACACCGAGGTCGCCTCTGGCCACCATAAGACCATCGCAGACTTTTAAAATCTCATCAATATTTTTGACGCCTTCAGCGTTCTCAATTTTAGGAATAATGTCCATGGAATACGAGGCATCTTCCAGTATCTTGCGTATGGCCAGTACGTCGGCAGCCCTTTGTACAAACGAAGCGGCAATGAAGTCCATTTGCTTGTCAATGCCAAATTTGATATCCAGAATGTCTTGCGCCGACAATGGCGGCAGGTTGACGGCAACACCGGGTGCAGCAACCCGCTTACGGTCACCGATTTGTCCGCTGTTATTCACGGTAGTGATGATATCGTCGCCGTCAACGGCATCAATATGTAAGCTGACCAAGCCATCCGAAATAAGTATGGTTTCACCGGGGGAGACTTCCTGCGGCAGAAACTTATGATTGACGGAGGCAATCTCTTTGCTGCCGACAACATCCCGTCCTGTTAATATAAACTTCTGGCCCTTTTCCAGATAAACCTTACCCTCGGCAAACAGGCCTAAACGCATTTCCGGGCCTTTGGTATCAAGCATAAGCGCAATTGGTTTTTTTACGTTTTCGGCAGCTTCCCGGACCCGGGCAATACGCTTGGCATGCTCTTCATGCGAGCCATGCGAAAAATTAAACCGGGCCACGTTCATGCCCGCTTCCATCATAGCCTCTAAAACGCCTACTTTATCCGTGCTCGGACCTACAGTACAAACAATTTTGGTTTTCTTTAACATTGTATCACCCCTATATATAACAATGACTTAGCGTATTGCATGTTGACATAAAATAGAATGAGCTTCGTCGGCTTCAGATTCTAAAACCAAAATTTCATACAAGCCATCACCAAGAGCAGAAACAACTCCTGCCGGGCGTATATTGGCAAGCACACCTTCATTACACAGCACATTTTTATACATTTCGGCCTGTGCCCGATTAGAAGCTATGTATACTACGGTCCACATAAGTATCCTCCTATTAGCTTCTTCATATTAAGCTCTCCAAGCATTCCCAAAAAACAACAAGAAGCTAGTTACTATAGCTTTGTTCTCCAAAGCCGGCAGTATTCCTGCAAAGAAAAATGGTTTTTTAAACCTCTCCTCCATTCTGAAAATCTTGCCAAGGTATAATTCACCACAAGTAGCATTATTCCTCTAAAAAAATGTGTATTTTATGAATAAATATCACAGCAGCCGCAAAGCCGCCTGCGCCATTATCTCGGCCCCATAGCCAAGCGCCGCTTCATCCATATCGAACTTCGGATGGTGATGAGGGTAGCTCCGGGATTTTTCCTGACCGCCTATGCCAATAAATAGAAAACAGCCTGGGATCTGTTGCTGATAATAGGAAAAGTCTTCCCCTACCATCACCGGGCTAAGTTCGATGACTGCGTCCTTGCCCAGCACGGCTTCGCCGGATTGCATTATTATTTTAGCCATATCGGCATTATTAATTACCGGCGGGTGGCCAAAGCAGGTTTCCAGTTCGTAGGTAGCTCCTGCTGCCGCACTGATCCCGCTGCAGATCCTGTCAATATGAGAAAAAATCAAATCACGGGTGCCGGGGTCAAACGTCCGTACCGTTCCCTCAAGGACAGCGGTGTCGGGGATTATATTAAAAACTTCACCGGCTTTGAACATTCCCAGTGATAACACAGCCAGCTCATTGGCATTCACGTTATTACCGGTAACGGTTTTCAGCGCCAGGACCATTTGGGCGCCAACGTACAGCGGATCTATGGTTTGATGGGGCATGGAGCCGTGACCGCCGCGGCCTTGCACCGTGATCTTGAATTGGTCCGGTGCAGCCATCATGGGACCAAAAGTAGTGCCCATTGTCCCGGCCGCCAGCGGCTGCCAGAGGTGTGCGCCGATAATGGCGTCCACTCCCGCCAGGGCACCGTCGGCAATCATGTCCAGAGCCCCTCCGGGAAACTGTTCCTCACTGGGCTGGAAGAGCAGCCGGATACTGCCGGTTAGCTCTGTTCTGACAGCACTGAATATCTTGGCAATACCTAGCAGCATAGCCGTATGGCCGTCGTGCCCGCAGGCGTGGCATACCCCGGCGTTCTGAGAACAATAGGGCTGATCAATCTCATCCTGGATAGGCAAAGCGTCAATATCAGCGCGAATGGCTACCGTTTTACCGGGTTTGCCGCCGTCAATCTGGGCGATTACCCCCGTACGGGCAATTGGCCGCGGCTTAAGTCCCATGGCGGTAAGCTCGGCTATTATTGTTCTTTGCGTTGCATATTCCTGGCCGCCAATTTCCGGGAAAGTCCTGAAATGCCGGCGCAAAGCCACCACATAATCGCGATTGGCTGTAACCAGTTCATGAATCTTTAGTTCCATTGCATTCGTCCCTTTCCGCAATAAATAATAGTAATAATTCCTTACACAGGCGCTTGGCAAAATCCTGCCTATAGTTTAACCCTGAATGGATATTAGCTGTTGATTTCACAAATTTTGCGCCGCAAAAAAATAAAAGGCGCAACCATACCAGGTTTGCCTTTATTGCATCGCTTGACTACCAATAATAATAGACTTTGTTTTTGTCGTACTTTATGTAGCCGTGACGGAGCTGTTTAGTTCTGTTCTCATCGGCCTTGAGCTCTGTGCCGCCGGTATTTCTGGCGGCGGCCTGAGCCGCTTCCGCCCGGGAGGATGCCCCGGCTGCCGTCAGCAGCAATACAGAAACCATGGCAATAACTAACTTCCTGTTCATAATACCAGCCTTTCCTCAGATTACAGGAAATATTCGCTTTCGTGCGGTTACTTCCTGCAGCAAAGTCCGGAAAATCAGCCGGTATGTTTTTCCATTAAGGCACAGAGCCGGCGAAGTTCCAGCCAGAGATAGCTTCCGGTAAGTATGGAAGAGACTATATCGGCCACCGGTGCAGCATACCAGATGCCAGTTATGCCAAAAAACCGGGGCAGCAGGATAATGGCCGGGATTAAGATAATAACCTGACGGGACATGCTGAGAAAAATCGCAAAGCCCGCCTTGCCGGCCGCCTGGAAGTAATTAGCGCCAATGATTTGAAAGCCGATAATGGGCAGCATGATTAAAAAGGCTTTTAAGCCTGTTGACCCGATTGCGATCAACTCAGGATTGTCATTAAAAATACGGACAATCGGTATGGCGTATAACTGCGTAACCACGAAGCCGGCGGCTGAAATCGCAGTGGCAGCGATAATCCCCAGCCTGACGACATCAATAACGCGGCCATAGTTCTTGGCGCCGTAATTATAGCCAAGAATAGGCTGCACCCCTTGGCTAATACCAAAGATCGGCATTAGTATCAGCATGGAAACGCGGTTTATTATGCCAATCGCGGCGACCGCCAGGTCCCCGCCATAGTGAAGCAGATTATAATTAAACAGCACGGTTACCACACTGGCTGCAATCTGCATCAAAAATGGCGATAAACCAATTTTAAAGATTGCCCAGACAATATCGGCATTAAGGCGCAGGTTGGCGCGGCGCAGCGCAAGCAGGCCTTTGCCACTGGTAAGAAATCTAAGCACCCAGGTAGCGGAAACAGCCTGAGATGTCACCGTCGCTAGGGCCGAGCCGGCAATACCCAGTTTGAAAACAAAGATAAACAGGGGATTGAGTATTGTATTCAATATAGCCGAAATCAGCATGGTCGCCATGGCTGTTTTGGGATGGCCTTCGGCGCGTATAATGTTATTAAGTCCGAAGCCGATGTGCATAAACAAACTGCCCAGCAGAATAATCCTGGTAAATTCCCGGGCATAAGGCAGTACCTCAGGTTCCGCCCCCAGCAGCACCAAAATCTCGTCTAAGAACAATAAGGTTGTTGCTGTCGTAGTCACAACAGCAACAACCATCAAACTGAAAGCATTACCGATAATGATTTCGGCTTCCTCACGCTTTTGTTCACCAAGCCGGATAGAAACAAGTGTCGAGGCGCCAATGCCGATCAGCATGCCTATCGCCATTAGGATGATCATAATCGGAAAGGCGATAGTCACAGCAGTCAGCCCGATTTCACCCACACCGTTACCGACAAATATGCTGTCAACAACGTTATATAAAGCATTTACCACCATTCCCACAATCGCCGGCAACGAGAACCGCAACAGTAGTTTGCCGACCTTTTCCTGGCCTAACGCCTGGGCTTCATCCATAGCTTCCTCCTAATTCTGTATCAGCCTGATAGTGCCTCTCTTACTGCGGCCTTGCTTACTAGTGGTTGCGCCAACCAGCCTAGCGATAATTCACTTCCGGATTTACACAGGTGACCAGCGGTTTCTCCGCCAAACCGGCAAGCAGGTTTTGCGCCGCCAGCAGAGCCATCTTGTTGCGGGTTTCGGTTGTGGCACTGCCGATATGCGGCACAATCAAAATATTGGGCAATTGTAGCAGCGGATGCTCTGCCGGTAAAGGCTCCGGGTCGGTAACATCCAGCGCCGCGTACGCAATCTGTTTTTCAAGCAGGGCGGTGTATAACGCCTGGGTGTCCACCACGGCTCCCCGGGCCGCATTGATAAAATAGGCTGACGGCTTCATCCTGGCAAATTCACGCGCCCCGAACAAGCCGCGGCTTTCAGGAGTTAACGGGGTTAAGACCACGATAAAGTCGGCCTCAGCCAGCAATTGATCAAATGTCCGGTATTCTGCCTGCAGCGCAGCCTGGTCTGGCCGGGGCCGGCGATTGTTATAAATGACTTTCATGCCGCTGGCCTGAGCCCTTCTGGCGACAGCCGAGCCAATAGCCCCCATGCCGACAATGCCTACTGTTTTGTCATACAAATCTACGCCATAAGGAAATTGTAAACCGGTTTGCCACTTACCTGCCCGTACCCAGTCCCAGCCTTCGTGAATGCGCCGGGCCGCCGTCAGCAGCAGGCCAAAAGCGATATCTGCGGTTGTTTCCACAAGTACACCGGGTGTATTGCCAAAGGGGATTTTATGGTTCGTGCACGCTTGTATGTCAATATTATCATACCCTACTGCCGACTGAACAATTACCTTTAAATTTGGCGCAGCGGCCAGCAACTGCTCATTAACGGCCATATTGCCCGCAACAAATAAGCCTTCAGCATCCCGCAGCCATTCAGTCAAATCGGCTATTTGCGGCGCTGTCGGCTGCTCCCATTGCCAAACCTCGCATTGTTCCTGAAGTGCAGCCAGTGCTGCCGGCATAATCTTGCCTGTAACTATTATCTTGCGCTTTTTCATATTTTTCACCGCCGTATCATCATAATTTCTAATTATACCCTATTTTGCTTGCTCATTGCAAAATCCTGCCGGCAGATCACAACAGCAACCCTGCGGCGGCTTTTTACCGTTGGAGTTTGATTGTCTGCTCAATACGCTTAACCGGTATTATCCGCAGCAAGATAAGGCAGATGATACACTCCGGCACTAAGTAAGCGGCGTTAAAAATCAGTGAATAAAAATAAGGTGACATTCCTGCCGGTGCATAACTGGCGAAAAAAACAATCCCGGAAAGATAATGACAGACAAACCGGGTAAAAATACCGGTCAGTGTACCCGCCAGCAAGTTATCTTTAAAATAACCGGCCAGTCCCAAGGCCATAAACGGCAACGGATAATCGAAAAGCACCTGAACCGGATGCAGAATAAACGGGCTTTGAATTAAATTAACGATTCCATATATAAAGCCGGTCAGCAGGCCAACTTCCGTTCCATAGAATACAGCCATCAGCAAAATCGGCAGCATGCTGCCCAGGGTGATACTTCCCCCCTGCGGCATTTTGTACAGGCTAAGGGTGTGCAGAATGGCTGCCAAAGCGACTGCCAGGCCAACATGGGCCATAACTCTGGCATTGAACTTTACCTTTTTTATTTTCATGAGACCGATAATGAATACTATAACGCCAATTAATGTCACTACCGTGGTTGGACTGGAAGCAATCGTAATCAGATTATCGCTGAATGCTGCTTTCATACTCTTCGTACCGCCTTTCATAGCTTTTAGTAAAACCTACAGCCGCGCCCTCTTTCGGACACGGCTGTCTGCAGTGCATTCGCTTCCCTCTGCTGGCATTAGCCAGATCAGGTAAAGGGTAAGGGAAATTGTTACTATAATAATAATATATTAATTTTTGCTGTTCAAATATTTTTTATTTACAAAAGTCCGGACCTATAAGTTTTTTCCAGGACAAAACCAAACCCCGCCGCTTGCGCGAAGGGGTCTCAAAACTACTGCAGGGACTCAATGCGGGCTACTATCTCTGCCGGCGTCAGACCGGCGGCATCAATTACCGGTGCCTTGGTGGTGGCATTTTGAATGTTCATCAGATTATTGTCCATGCCCATCACCACACAGGCCATTACATTTTCCTGGCTTTTAGGACTGACCACCGTATAGCCTTTGCGTTCCAATGCTTGTTTAATCGTGGATAAATTGTCTTCTACAGCAACTTTTCTCGTCAAGCAGAGCACCTCCTTTCGGAGTTATTATAGCCTGAACTCGCTTTATCCATTACTTTAACTTAATGCTGATATCAGCCTCTTTAATGGAGTGGGTAATAATCACGCTGGAAATAATATTGACACCGACAGCAGCTAATTCGGACACTTCCTCAACCGTAATGCTGCCAGACACTTCGACCATGGCATTATTATCGATAATATCCACTGCCTGTTCGATCATGGTAAGCGACATATTCTGCAAACTGATGACATCAACCCCGGCCGCTACTGCTTCCCGTACCTGTT
Source organism: Bacillota bacterium (assembly GCA_023441125.1). Next base: position 5,130 of record JAEZQV010000130.1, on the reverse strand, counting down.
CTAAGGTTTCCACCACAATCTCAATTTTTACAAACGGCGACAGCTGCTGCCGGATTTTTTCCACTGCCGGCAGAATGCCGCCGGCAGCCTGAATATGATTATCTTTGATAAAAGCCATATAATCAAGCCCGTAGCGGTGACTTCTGCCGCCCCCCGTTTTAACGGCATACTTTTCCAGCATTCTCAGCCCGGGAGTGGTTGTCCGGGTATCGGCGATGACAGCATCAGATCCGGCCGCTTCAACAAACAGCCGGGTTTGCGTAGCAATGCCCGACATGCGCTGTAAAAAATTAAGAGCAACCCGCTCACCGCTAAGCAAACTGCGGGTGGGTCCCTCTAAAATAGCGAACTTTTCACCGGCAGGTATCTTATCCCCGTCATTATAGCGGAAAGCTATTTTTATTTGCCGGTCAAGCAGCGCATATACTTTCGAAAATATATCTTTGCCGGCCAGGACCATATCCTCTTTGGCCAGCAAATACCCCTCTGAATAATGATCGTCAGTAAAGATTGCCTGGCTGGTGATATCGCCGGAACCGATATCTTCACGTAACGCTTGGCGGACTACCTCTTCTACAACAAGATTATTCATGACAGCTGCCATCCTTCCTGAGGTAATGGAACAAGACCTTGCTGTATAGTTTGTCCAGGCCGGGATAATTTAATGAATCTAGCTGTTCATCAGTTGATAAACAGGATATGAGCCTAAATTCTTATACCATAAACATTTTGCTTTGACAGCTGCCAGCGCAGCCGAAATATTTTCTGCCTGCCTGCCGCCCTCAATGTCAAAAAAGAAGATATACATTCCCAGTCCGGTACGAGCCGGCCGGGATTCAATCCGGGTTAGATTGACTTCTCTTTGGGCAAATTCCTGCAGAATATTGCATAAGCTGCCCGGTTTTTCGCCGTTAATCTGACACACAATCGAGGTTTTACTCCTGCCCTGGGCCGCGACGGCCGGTTGCCGCTCCAAACCGATAAAGCGGGTTGAATTTGCAGGAATATCCTGGATATTGGCCGCCAGGACGGAAAGACCGTAAATCTTGCCGGCTTTTTCACTACCGACCGCGGCATACAGCCCGTCGCCGGCCGCCACAATTCTTGCCGCCTCAGCCGTACTTTCCACCGGTTTTAATTTGGCCTTGGGATAGAGTCTGGCCAGGGTCTTACGGCACTGTGCCAAAGCCTGGGGATGGGAAACGATAGCAACAATATCCCGGCCGTCGCTCTTTGACAATAAATTATGCCTGACAGGCAGTATGACTTCTTTCGTGATAAACAGGTCAACATCATGCGCCATGGTATCCAGCGTAATATTTACCGATCCTTCCAACGAATTTTCAACCGGTACGATACTTTCCGCCACTTCACCGGCCGCCACTGCCCGGATGGCGGCGTCAATACCGGCAAACGGCAGCAACTGAGAGGCAGTTCCGCTATAAAGTGACAATGCGATTTCCTCACAATATGTTCCCTGTGGTCCTAAATAACCAACTTTTCTGGTCATTGCGAATACCTCCTAACTAAACTAAACACGGCTTGCGCCAGCCTTGGGTGAAATAAAAAATAAAAAACTCCCGTCCTTAACAAGGACGAGAGTTCATCTCGCGGTACCACCTTTGTTATCCGCCAAGCAGGCGAATCCCTCATAAAGTACGGGCAGACTGCCGATACTCTCCTTCGTTGCTAACGGGGAAGGTCTCCGGCTCCGCCTACCATCCGGATTACCGGATTTCAGCAAGCAACTCCAAGGCGAACTTCAGCATACGATCCCGTACCGGTTCTCAGCTGGCCGGCTCTCTGTAACGGCAGGAATATACCTACTTTTCCTCTTCATAGTCTTTACACTATTTCATTTAACTATAGCATGGGCCCGCAATTAATTCAAGCAGAAGTTGTAATGTTGTATACAGTATTTTATTTGGTTTTAACAAGAAAATTCTCCAGCAGTTTTATCCCTTTCGGAGTCAGGATAGACTCGGGATGAAACTGTACCCCTTCGACATCCAGTTCGCGGTGCCGGATTCCCATGATGAGATCATCCTGCGATGTAGCCGTAATTTCCAGGCAAGCGGGTAATCCCTCTCTGGTAACAATGAGCGAATGGTAGCGGCCGGCGCTAAGCGGTTTAGGCAAATCCCGGTAGATGCCCTGGCCCCGGTGAATGATATACTCTGCTTTGCCATGGACCGGCTGCGGCGCCCGGATAACCTGCCCGCCAAATACTTCGCCAATCGCCTGATGGCCAAGGCAGATCCCCAGAATCGGCACCTTTCCGGCCAAACCGGCAATTACTGCTTTGCTGATGCCGGCACTGTCCGGTGTTCCGGGTCCCGGTGAAATTATGATGCCGCTGTAACCGGCCTGCTCAATTTCCGCAACGGTCGTCCGGTCATTGCGGATGACAGCCACCTGGTAGCCCAGATTGGCTACATATTGATACACGTTATAGGTGAAGGAATCATAATTGTCAATAAGTAGAATCATGTCATTCGGCCTCCTCCACTAATTGCATTAATACCCGGGCCTTGTGCATGATTTCCTGGTATTCCATTGCCGGCACCGAATCGGCGACAATGCCCGCCCCGGTGCGTACCGTTACCTGCTGTCCTTCGATAATTAAGGTGCGGATGGTGATGCAGGTGTCCATATTGCCCCGGAAGTCAAAGTAGCCGACAGCGCCGGCGTACGGTCCGCGGCTGTCTTTTTCCAGTTCATAAATAATTTCCATAGCCCGGACCTTAGGTGCTCCGCTCACCGTTCCGGCCGGGAAACATGCCGTCAGTACATCTACCGCCGAAAAACGGGTGTCCAGCTGACCGGAAACTTCAGAGACAATATGCATGACATGCGAAAACTTCTCGATCTCCATCAACCGTTCAACATTTACTGTTCCCGGGATACTGATCCTGCCAAGATCATTGCGGCCAAGGTCCACCAGCATGGCATGTTCGGCGCATTCTTTGGCATCTGCCAGCAGTTCCCCGGCCAATTGTTCATCTTCGGCCTGCGTTTCGCCGCGGCGGCGGGTACCGGCAATCGGACAGGTCAGGACTTTGCCGTCTTCCAGTTTGACCAGCCGTTCCGGGGATGCCCCTACCAACTGCCGCTCGCCGAAATTAATATAAAACATGTATGGTGACGGGTTGGCCTGCCTTAACCGGCGGTAAAGCTCAAAAGGATGTTTGGTCAGCTTGTAATGAAAAGGACGTGACAGCACGACCTGAAAAATATCGCCGGCAGCAATATATTCCTTAGCCTGTTCCACCATATCCATATACCGTTCTTTAACCCGGCTTGCTTCTTGCTCTATGGCTGATGCGGCCAACTCCGCCAATCCGTCCTGATCGGATTCATACTCAGGCAGCACAACCGGCTGTTTAAGTTTGTTGGCCAGTTCGCCAAGTTCTGCCACTGCCTGGTCAAATTCCCGGTCCGCCTGCAGGCCCGGCCCGACGCATACCAGGTTTATCAGGCGGGTAGAATGGGTCAGATGATCCATAACGATGATGTACTGGCACACCATTTGCTCCAGCAGCGGCAATTCGTCAGGAATGGTAAGGCCGTACACCCGCTCCCAGGAGGCAACGGCCTCATAACCGGCATAGCCTACTGCCCCGCCGGCGAAGGGCGGCAGTTCCGGCAAAGCCGGCATGGAAAACTTCTGCAAAAAATCTTTAAACAGCAAATGCGGTTTTCCGCTCTTTTTCTCATTTTTGCCGCCAGTCGTAATATCGGCGTAGTGGCTATAGGCCGTAAAAGTGGCCAGCGGCTTGGTGCCGATAAAGGAATACCGGCCAAATGTCCTGCCGGTCTGGGCGCTTTCCAGAATAAAGCCCTGTTCGTCGCCCACCAGCTTATAATATAAAGAAACAGGCGTTTCCATATCGGTTGACAGTTCAAGGCAAACAGGCACTACCGTATGAGCAGCCGCCAACCGGCAAAATTCTTCTTGTTCCGGATAGATCCGCATGCCTATTCACCCTCCCTGTCCAGCGCGCAGCGTAGTGAGCGGACAAATTCCTGTACCGCCTCAACCCCTTGCTTCATCAGCCGTTCCATAACGGCGCTGCCGACAATAACGGCATCGGCGTGTTGGGCTGCCTGGCAGGCTGCCGCCGGACTGCCGATGCCAAAGCCGATGGCCAGCGGCAAGTCGGTTTCCCGGCGGACTGCCGCTAACAGCGGTGCCAGCTGATTATAATCAATCTGCCGCACGCCGGTAACGCCGGTACTGGAAATGCAGTACAAAAAGCCGGCGGCCTGACGGCAAATAACTTTCAGGCGGTCCGGAGTAGTTGTCGGTGCAATAAATTTTATTAAATCCATCCCTTCCTGCCGGCAAACCGGCTCGATAATACCCGCCTCTTCCAGCGGCAGGTCGGGAATAATCAAGCCAGCGATACCGGCCTGGGAAAAATCGGCCACAAATTTATCAATGCCATATTGCAGCACAATATTGTAGTAGGTCATAGCGGCCAGCGGAATATTGGTCTCCCGTCTTATTTTCCCGGTCAGTTCCAGAGATTTTCCTAGCGAGGCCCCGGCAGCCAGCGCTTGGGTAGCCGCCTGCTGGATAATAGGACCGTCAGCCAGGGGATCGGAAAATGGCAAACCCAGTTCCACCAGGTCGGCACCGGCGTCAGCCAAAGCCTTTACCGTCTGCAAAGTAGTACTGTAATCAGGATAGCCGGCCGTCACATAGATAATTAAGCCTTTGCGTCCGGCGGCCCTTATGCTGCGCAATGTTTCCCCAATGTTCATGATATCCTTCCCTCCAATACACTTGCCACCATCTGCACATCTTTGTCGCCCCGGCCGGACAGGCAGACAACAACGGCGTCCGACGCCGCCGTTTGCGGCATTAATTCTTCCAGATAAGCCAGCGCATGGGAGCTTTCCAGGGCCGGAATAATTCCTTCCACCCGGGCCAGACGTTCAAAAGCGGCCAGGGCCTGCGCATCGGTAACGGCGGTATATAGTACACGGCCGGTATCTTTGAAATAGGAATGCTCCGGTCCGCCCCCGGGATAATCAAGACCGGCCGATATGGAGTAGGCCGGAATGACCTGCCCCTCGCTGTCCTGCCGGAGATAGCTCAGGGCACCGTGCAAGACACCCGGTTTT
>JAEZQV010000115.1 GCA_023441125.1 Bacillota bacterium | reverse complement strand
GAACAAATCTATGTTTATATTCTGCAGATAATAGGATTTTCCTCTAAGTCACAGCGGCTTTTTTTCCGGGGTGCCGGCTTTACGCGGGTAGCCTGGCGGCGTCGCCGCCACTTTGCGGATATAGATTACCGCCCGTTTATCAGCAAGGCCCGGCAGACTGACAGGCTGAACCAATTCAATGCTACCACCCAGAGCAGTTAAAGCCGCAGCAGCTTCGCGCGCCTCTTCCTCATACTGGGCTCCTTTCAGCGCAACGAACCAGCCGCCGGTTTTAACCAAAGGCAGACAAAGCTCACAAAGGATATTAAGTCTGGCTACCGCCCGTGATACCGCAACCTGATATTTTTCCCGGTAGAGTTTATTCTGGCCGGCTTCTTCGGCGCGGGCATGCACGAGAGCCACACCGTCCAAACCAAGGCTGTCAACAACCGTCTGCAAGAAATTCAGCCGTTTATTTAAAGAATCCAAAAGGGTAAGCTGTATTGCCGGCCGGTATATTTTCAGCGGTATACCGGGAAACCCAGCCCCGGTGCCAACATCAACCACACTGGCGCCGTCAGTAAAAATATCCGCACGGTAACAGGACAGAGAATCGATCATGTGCTTTACCGCGACTTCCTGCGGCGCAGTAATCGCCGTCAGGTTCATCTTTTGATTCCATTCCAGCAACAAACGGTTATAGGTATCCATGGCAGTCAGTTGCTCCCGACTTAATGCCAAACCATACGTCCGGGCGCTGCCAGCCAATATATCATAAAAATTATCCATGTTGCTCCCCTTTATTCCTGGCGCCCCCGGCGCTGTTCCAGATAAACCATTAATATGGAAATATCGGCAGGCGAAACGCCTGATATCCGGGCAGCCTGCCCTACCGACAGCGGTCTGATCTTGTTGAGCTTCTGCCTTGCTTCCAAAGACAAACCGCTGATTTGAGTATAATCAACATCTGCCGGCAGTTGTTTGGCCTCGAGCTTAGCCGAGCGGTCCACCTGTTCAATCTGCTTTTGGATATAGCCTTCATATTTAACGGCAATTTCAACCTGTTCACGGACCAGGGCAGGAATATCCGGCAGCTCGAACGGCAAGCGCATGGCTTCATAACTTATCTCGGTGCGGCGGAGCAAGTCATACAAGGTAATGCCAGTGCGCAATTCAGCCGTGCCAAGAGCGGTAAGTATCGCCTGCGTTGCCGGAATTGGTGTGATTTGCCGGCTTTTTAGCAATGCCAGCGTACTGTGGATGGCGTCCCGTTTGGCAATAAACCGCCGGTACCGCTCCTCTCCCACCAAACCAATAGCCCGGCCTTTTTCCGTCAGTCTGAGATCCGCATTATCCTGGCGCAGAATTAAACGGTACTCGGCCCGGGAAGTTATAATCCGGTAAGGCTCGTTCGTGCCTTTCGTTACCAGATCGTCAATCAGCACCCCAATATAAGCCTCGGACCGGGACAAAATAAACGGAGGCTTGTTGTGCACCAAAAGCGCAGCGTTAATCCCGGCCATAATTCCCTGGGCGGCCGCCTCTTCGTAACCGGAAGTGCCGTTCGCCTGGCCGGCGGAAAATAACCCGCGGATCTGTTTGGTTTCCAAGGTTGGTTTTAACTCGGTGGGATCCACACAGTCATATTCAATCGCATAACCCGGACGCATGATTTCAACCCGTTCCAGACCGGGGATGGTCCGGAGAAAAGCAAGCTGAACATCGACCGGCAGACTTGTCGACATGCCCTGAATATACATTTCCGTTGTACTGGTCCCCTCGGGCTCCACAAATACCTGATGAGCCAGCTTATCCGCAAACCGTACCACTTTATCCTCAATTGACGGGCAGTAACGCGGCCCGGTACCTTCAATAATCCCCATATACAGTGGGGCGCGATGCAAATTGTCTCTGATAATGGCATGGGTCTGCTCATTGGTATACGTCAGCCAGCAGGGGGTTTGCTCCCTAGTGGCAATATCACTCAGAAAGGAAAAATTGTGGATGGTTTCGTCACCTGGCTGAATAGTCATTTTGCCGGTATCCACAGTGCGGGCATCCACCCGCGCCGGCGTACCGGTCTTAAAGCGCATAAGCGCAATCCCCAGCTCACGGAGGCATTCCGACAGTTTTAGGGCTGCCCGCTGCCCGGCCGGGCCTCCCGGATAATTTATTTCACCCAGAATAATTTTGCCCCGCAGATAGGTACCGGTAGCAAGCACTACACATTGCGCACCATAAATCTCGCCCAATTCGGTAACCACACCGGCAATGCGCCCATTCTCCACCAGGATCTTGTCAATTAAGGCCTGTTTGACAGCCAGATTGGGCTGCGTTTCCAAAGTATGCTTCATGGACAGCTGGTATAGGCGCTTGTCAGCCTGCGCCCGTAAGGCATGTACAGCCGGTCCCTTGCCGGTATTCAACATACGCATCTGAATACAGGTTTTGTCGGTATTAAGGCCCATTTCGCCGCCAAGCGCATCAATCTCCCGCACCAGATGGCCCTTAGCCGGTCCTCCCACCGCCGGATTACACGGCATCATGGCGATATTATCCATATTAAGTGTGGTAATCAGCGTGCGGCAGCCCAGCCGCGCCGCCGCCAGCGCCGCTTCGCAGCCGGCATGGCCGGCGCCGATTACCACAACCTCATAGTTGTCTGCTTGAAACAAATCATCCACCTCATTCTTACTTGCCAATACAAAACTGGGTAAATATCTGGTCGATAATATCATCGCCCACAGTTTCGCCGGTAATTTCCCCTAATTTCTCCCAGGCGGCCCGCAAATCCACAACAATACAGTCCGACGGCATACCCGCCTCGATCGTTGCCAGGGCCTCCGCCAGCCTGTCTCTGGCCTGGCGGAGGGCGGCGGCATGCCGGACATTATTCACAAAAGCAGCCTCGGCTTGATTCACCTGGCCGCTGTATACCATCGACGCGATGGCCTGCTCCAACTCTGCCAGGCCTTCCTCCTGCGTAACCGAGATCTTCATCACCTTACGCCCCTCTATATACCGCTCTACCGCGGCCAAGTCCAGCCGCGCCGGCAAGTCACTCTTATTAATCAGCACAATGGCCTCCGAGCCCGGCAGCAGTTCCAGCACCGTCCGGTCTTCCGGGGAAAGCGGCATGGAAGAATCAAGCAAAAGTAAAATAAGATCAGCCTGGCGCACCAGCTCTTTGGCTCGTTCCACGCCAATTTTCTCAACCATGTCAGCGGTATCGCGAATACCGGCTGTATCAATGATTCGAAGCGGTACACCCCGAATATTGACGTATTCTTCAATCACATCCCGGGTTGTACCGGGTATATCGGTTACAATGGCCCGATTCTCCCGCAACAGGGCATTAAGCAGACTGGATTTGCCGACATTGGGCTTGCCAATAATGACCGTTGCCAGGCCTTCCCGCAAAATGCGCCCGCTCTCGGCCGTAGACAGCAAAGCGTCCAGGCCGGCGGTTGCCCGGGAAATTAAGTGGGCAACCTCGGTAGCTGCCGCTTCTTCAATATCCTCTTCCGGAAAATCAATAGCCGCCTCCAATTGGGCGATCATCCCGAGAACGGTATGGCGCAGTTCTTTAACTTTGCCCGACAGTTTACCGGAGAGATTGCCGACTGCCGCCCTGAGCGACGCATCTGTTTTGGAGCGGATAATATCAATAACGGCCTCGGCCTGAGCCAGGTCCAGGCGGCCGTTTAAAAAGGCGCGTTTGGTAAACTCGCCGGGTTCAGCCAGTCTGGCCCCCTGCCGCAAGGTTACATCCAGGATGCGCTGCAGGGGAACAGGGCCGCCATGACAGTGAATTTCGACCACATCCTCGCGCGTATAAGACCGGGGCGCACGCATAACCAGCAAAATAACCTCATCAAGCGTCTCCTGGCAGCCCGGCTCGACAATCCTGCCATACGCGGCCTGATGGGACGAAATCGTCCTGGCCCTTTGTCCCGACGGACTTACGAATATCTTATCGGCAATGGCGATGGCCAGCTTGCCGCTTACTCTGACAATGCCAATGCCACCCTCGCCAATTGCGGTGGCTATCGCGCATATGGTATCTTCACCGGTCGCCAAATTCAAGATTCCATCACTCCTTACACCATTAAACGAATCATTAGGCCGGCAATAATATGGTAAAAGTATATAATTCCCTATATCCTGTCAGGTTCCTGCCAAATTACGCTAATCAATATAGTTTTCTCCTGTTATTAATGAAAAATACACATAAAAATTACTATTAATTATCAATTAATGGCAGGTAAAAGAACCATAACATAGAAATATTTATTATTGCTAATTAGAAATTGAAATAAACATGTATTAAAGGAAAGAAGGGATGGCAATGTCTGATAAAAAGGGGATTTTGCTGGAAACCGGAACAAATGAATTCGAAATAGTGGAATTTTCCATTGGCCCTGTCAGCTATGGCATCAATGTAGCTAAAGTACGTGAAGTCATCAATCCCATACCTGTCACGCAAATGCCGAATGTCCATCCATGGGTAGATGGCATCTTTACATTACGTGGCCGGGTTATGCCGCTTGTTAACCTGCCCCGGTGTCTTGGCAGCCAGTCGACGACAACTTCCCCCAAAGTAATTGTCAGCGAACTCAACAACTACTATGTTGCCTTCCTGGTTGATGAAGTTTCCCGCATCCATCGCATATCCTGGACGGCGATGGAGCCGCCTCCCCATATCGCTAATTCCGAAATGGTCGTCGGCATCATTAAAATGGCCGAGAAGATGGTTGTTCTACTGGATTTTGAAAAAATAGTTGCCGATATCAACCCGGAAATGAATGAAAAATTTAACCAGGTAACCACTATTACGGATAATATCCTGGAAATCCGCAAAAATAAAACAATCCTGGTGGCGGAGGATTCCAAACTGCTGCGTGATTTGCTGCTGGGCACGCTCCATAATGC
>JAEZQV010000096.1 GCA_023441125.1 Bacillota bacterium | reverse complement strand
GCGATGGCTTGATCCATGTCATTTTCATTTCTTTGGATAAGACCGGCAATTTTTTGCGCTGCCTGGTTGGATTCTTCCGCCAGTTTGCGGACTTCTTCGGCGACAACTGCAAAGCCCCGGCCTGCTTCTCCCGCTCTCGCCGCTTCTATGGCGGCATTAAGCGCCAGTAAGTTGGTTTGTCCGGCTATTGCGGAAATCAGGGTAACAATTTCTCCAATCTCGCGCGATCCCTGGGCGAGATTGCTGATGGTTTTTTGTATTTCTTCAGATTCTTTCCTGATAATCTTCATTTGCTCGCTGACTTTATCAATAGCCGTGCGTCCCTGTACTGCAGATTCAGCCGTATCGCCGGCGATTTGCGCGATTTGTTTACCGGCTGTTGCAATTTGCTCAATGTTCGCCGACATCTGCTCCACAGTGCATGACATCCTGGTTACTGCAGTCGCTTGCTGTTCTGAGCCTGCGGCTATTTGGGTAATAGAGTTGGCTACTTGGCTGGCAGTGTTAGCAGATTGCTGTGCGCTTGCAGTCAGTTCCTCGCTGGAGGCTGCAACCGTTTCCGCTTTGGATTGTACTTTTACGACCAGTTTGCGCAGGTTGCCGGCCATTTGTCCGAAAGCTTCCGACAACTGTCCGATTTCATCTTTGCTGTAAATTTTATTTTCTTGCTGCTGCCTTAGGTTGCCCTCGGCCAGCAGGAGTGCCTCGTCCCGGATTTTTACGATCGGCTGGGTAAACCTGATGCTGATGTATATTACAACCAAAGCGCCGAGCAGTATGCAGATGACGGCTACTGTAATTAGAACTGTGCTCAGTGTTCCCACAGCGCGGGTAGCTTCGGATTCCGGAGCGGTTACAATCATAATCCAGCGCTGACCGCCAGGAAGCTCGATTGGTGTGAAAACGCTCATAAGGGGGGTATTATTAAGCGTGTAAGTTCCGCGCACCTGCTTTCCATTCTCGCCTGTGGCCTTAAAGTGCGCAATCAGCCGGTCATCCAGTTCTGCGGTTCCAAGGTTGAATTCAGCATTAACTCTCTTCTCCAGTAAGTTTAATTTACCGACAAGCTCTGGCTTAGCGGCGTGCGCGATGATCATGCCGGAATCGTCGGCAATTACACCGTAGCCGCTGTCCAGAAAATTAATGTCCTTGACGACGTCATTTAATTTGGCAAGCGGAACGGTGCCAACCAATACGCCGGTCAGTTTCCCGTTATCCAGTACCGGAACTGCAATGGTAACTGCCAGCACCCCAGTGGCTTTTAGCATAACTGGGTCCGAGATAACCGGCTTTTGTGTCTGGAGTACCTTTTTGAAATAATCACGGTCACCCAGGTAGATGGTGTCACCAGCGGCACGAATTGAGTTGCCGTCCAGAAAAACAAAGTTAAAGCCGTTAAACCTTTCATTACGCATTAATGCTTCCGCCATAGTTGTGGTGATAAGCTGCCGGTCTCTGCCGCTCCTGACATATGGATTGTTGGCCAGATCCTGAAGATAGATGACAAGATCATTGACGGAAGCCTGGACGCGGTTGGCATAATCGGTTCCTATTGCCGCCGCTGTCTCATCAACACTTTTGGCAAGTGATTGCTTGGAAAAGTAGTAACTCAGTCCAGTTAGGATACTCAGTGAAATTACCATGAGTGTGAGAATAATGAGCAGCAAGCGTACACGGATACTAGACACATTAATTGTCAAGATAATTACCTCCAGTTTTAAGTAATGTCTACATAGCATGAATCTTGCATTTGTGCTGCAACCCTTGATGCAGAAATGACATCAGTCTACAAACAGACTGATGTCACAATTTACCTTCAATGCAACTTGGCAGTCATAGACAGTATCTTTAGACCCATAGTTTTGCGTCCTTATCTTTCGATAAGTTTGCCAATATGTATTCATTTGCTAAAGCGATGCATTGTTTTAATGTTATTGCTTTTCTTACAATTATGTCAATATTAGATGCTATACTTTTAACCTATACAAACTATAGGTATATACGAATTGATGTCAGCTACAATTCTCATATAGGAATAACCTATATAGTTTATAAATTTTATAGTATTAGATCTATTTACACCTTTGTGTTATAACTTGATTAAAGAGCATACGGGTGAATTTGCTGAAACTACCAGCACTGGTATGGCAAAATTCCAGTATTATGGACGAAAAAATCGGAATTTAATAATTAGTATAAATTTTCAAGGAGGTATTTTGAAGCTGATTTCATTAAAGCCGGTAATTGATCGACGAATAAGTTTAGGGAGGCGAAGCTGATGGACCTAGGACGGGGTCTGATCGATCCGGTGTGCACCGTCCGCAAGTGATGAGTGAAGCAGTTTTCTGTTGCATGCGCGCCGGGCGGAAAAATGCGGCGTTGATTCCCGCAATATATTGATGGAAATGGGACGGTGCAGGACGGTGGGGACAAGAAGATCTTATTTTGGATGTTGCCATTGAACTTAGTAAAAATCGCAAACAAAACTAATCAGCGGTGTAAATAGTAAACAATTCTACAAAGGAGAGAGTAGTATGATTTGTATGTCACTACGAGATTGGTTAGCTTATTTGGAAAAAGAAAACTACTTGAAAACTGTAACAAAAAAAGTAGACCTAAAGCATGAACTGGCTGCTCTTGGTAAAAAAGCGGATGGCAAATATGCTTTAAAGTTTCTGAACACCGGCATGAGCATGCCGGTTGTTACCGGTTTTGCGGGTAACCGGATTCTGATGGCTAAAGCAATGGGAGTTGAAGTTGAAAAAGTTGCTGAGCATTTTTCCTGGGCGCAAACCAATCCCATGGACTGTATTATTGTCGATAAAGAAAAGGCACCTGTGAAAGAATGCACCACTTTTGAGGTCGACCTATCCAAGCTGCCGATACCTGTCCATCACGAAAAAGACAGCGGTGCTTACATTACGGCGGCGCTTCTGATCGCCAAAGATCCGGAAACCGGAACACGCAACATTTCTATTCATCGGCTGCAGGTTACTGCTCCTAACCGTCTTGGCGTTTTAATACTGCCTCGGCATTTGGCCCATTTTTACCAAAAGGCTGAATCCAAAGGGAAACCACTGGAGGTTGCCCTAGCTATCGGGGTTGATCCTATTCTACTGTTAGCTTCACAAGCGCTGGCGCCGCTGGGCTTTGATGAATTTACCATTGCCTCGCGCCTGTACGGGAAACCGGTTGAACTAGTAAAATGCGAAACAGTGGATTTAGAAGTGCCGGCCCAGGCTGAAATTGTCCTGGAAGGACGCCTGCTGCCCGGAGTACGCGAAATGGAAGGTCCTTTTGGTGAATACCCCAAGTATTACGGTCCTGCCTCTTTAAAACCGGTGATTGAACTGACGGCTGTGACTACCAGGAAAGATCCGATCTTTCATACCATTGTGCCGGCAACTATGGAGCATTGTTTACTGGGTGCCATTCCCCGGGAAGGTGGAATGCTGCAAATTGTCCGCAATACTGTGCCTACGACGCTTGGCGTGCACCTAACGCCTGGCGGGACTTGCCGCTACCATGCTGTCATTAAAATTGACAAAAAACAAGAAGGCGAAGCTAAGAACGCTATGTGCGCAGCCTTCGGCAGCAGCCATGAAATCAAGCATGTCGTTGTTGTCGATAAAGATGTTGATATTTTTAACATGGAGGACGTGGAATGGGCTATTGCCACCCGTTCGCAGGCCGGACGCGACGTAATGATTATCGAGCGGGCCGCCGGCAACATACTTGATCCTTCGACCGATGAGGGGATCGGCGATAAAATGGGAATTGATGCGACGGTTCCCCTGCAGGCGTCCAAAGAACGTTTTGAACGGATATGTATCCCGGGAGAAGAGTTGCTCAAACTGGAAGACTATATTGACTAAGGAGGCACTATGGGCATCATTGTGGCCATTACCGGAGCAACCGGCGCCATATACGGGATTCGCCTGCTGGAGTTTCTTAAGAGACTGAATATAGAAACACATCTGGTTGTCAGCCAATGGGCCATGGAAACCCTGCGGCTGGAAACAACCTATTCCTTTGCGGATTTACAGCAACTAGCCGCTCATATGTATAATAATAATGAACTTGATGCGGCGATTGCCAGCGGCTCCTTCAAAACGGCAGGTATGGTCATTGCGCCTTGTAGTATGAAAACGCTTGCGGCTATTAGCTGCGGGCTAAGTACCAATCTTATTTTACGGGCTGCAGATGTTACTATAAAAGAGGGGCGCAGATTAATCCTTGTTCCCCGGGAGACTCCCCTGAGTCCGATCCATCTGGAAAACATGCTTAGAATTTCCCGGCTTGGCGTGGTAATGATGCCGCCTATGCCGGCCTTTTACAGCAAGCCCGCCAGTATTGACGACCTTGTCAGCCATCACGCCGGACGGATTTTGGATCGTCTGGATATTGAACATGATTTTATTCGGCGCTGGCAATAGCAGTGCCCCACATGTTGCTTTTAGGCAGAATCGACTACAGTCGGTAATAAGTGTGTAAAAAACGTACTATACCGGCGTATATAAGTGTTGCCTTTTTTCCATTATTAAAAATTATGTCTCCTTTCTCTGATGATAAGTAACAACGACTAACGCTTCTGCCGGTGTCCTGAAAGACCTGGCACAAGCTAAGTCTTTCTTAGCTGACGACTGACGGCAAAAAAAGCCTATGCCGGCAAAAAAATTGCGTGGTGTAGGCCTTCTCTTCTATCTCTGGAATTTGCTTAGGCTGTGTATTTAACGCTTCTATGCCTCAAATTTCTGATTTTTTTGATCTCAATATTTCCTGGGCAAGGGAAATAAATTCCTGAGCTGCCCGCGGCAGGTATTTGCCAACGCGGTAGGCGGCGACTAACGTACGGGTAGGTAGCGGATCATTTGCCGAAAAATAAAGCGGTTGCTTAGAACTGGAGCTAAACAAAACAAAGGTGTCGGGAATGAGGGCGACCCCCATGCCAGCCGCAACAAAGGCGTTGGCTGCTTCGGCACTCTTGGTCTCAAGTATGATTCGCGGTTCAAATCCGGCCTTTCGGCACAGTTCAATGGTGGTTTGGTGCAATCTTTGACCCAAAACAATAAATGGGTCGTTGTGCAATTCGGTCAGGTCAATCCGTGGTCGAGGATTTTGATCCCAGGTTGCGTTTTGCCCTATCTCCTTCGCAGGGTGATCGGGAGGCAGCGCGAGCAAAAGCTCTTCCGACAGGAGCGGCGTGTAGGAAAACAAATCTTTCCGTATTGGCAGCGTCATGATGGATAAGTCAGTGGCGCCACTGGTAGCGTAGCTTTCGAGCTCGGTGAAATTTGCTTCATACAGACTTACTTCGATGCCGGGAAATTTTTTCTGAAACGCCAGCAGGATACTTGGCAAGATATAGGCGCTTCTAAAGGAGGATATGCCAATGGAAAGCCGCCCTTTGTTTAGTTCGGAGATATCGTCGATTTGCTGAGTAAGCTGGTCTTTTAAATCCAAAATGTGTTTAGACGTTTCCACGTATAACTCGCCGGCGAATGTGAGACGTAAAGGGGATGACGAGCGGTCAAACAATTGGCAACCGAGTCTTTCCTCCAGTTTATGGATATACTGGCTTAATGACGGCTGCGCAATGTATAATTTTTGAGCAGCTTTTGAGAAGCTTCTTTCTTCTGCTACTTGTAGGACGTATTGCAGTTGACGAAAATCCATTGCGGTAGTCCTCCTTTTAATTCGCCATAGGTTAATCCTATATAGAGTATAAACATTATAGTATTAGATCTATTTATTTATCCATGATATAACAGAAGAAGAAGAAAGACAATACCGAATTTACTGAAAAGAGGAAATAGAAAGAATTGACCATTTATTTCTGCAGGTCTTAATTAATTAACTGATTGGGGCTATATTCCAAAAAACATGAACAATGTTCGGTAATGTCGAAAGCAGTGAAGGGAGAGTGAGAACGGAAGGCTGGGTGGAATTATCATTTGCGGGGGAGTTAAACATGGTCTTATCTATGATACCTAAAGCGTAACGAAAAAAATAACAAAATGGATGGTGGGAGATAAATGGACAAGGCATGGATTGTTTTCGGCTGTACGGTAACTTACATCATCATTACCACTGCGGTTGGCATGTGGTCGGTAAAGACGACAAAGGACACCGAAAGTTTTATGACTGCCAAGCATCAAATGAGTGCCTGGGTTGTAGGGATACTGCTTATGTCGGAATTCATCGGACCCGGTGCGACTGTAGGTACGGCTCAGGGCGGATTTGAAAAAGGCCTTGCGGTTGCATGGAATTCATCTACCTTAGCTATAGGCTATTGGTTATACTCCTATTTCTTGGCCCCCAAAATGAATGCGCTTGGTGAATATACCATTTCTGGCGCGCTGGCCAAGCATTACGGCGCAAATGTAAGAATGATTGTATCAGTGACTATGGCTATTGCGCTGACTACCGTAAACGTTGCCGCATTCACAGGCGGCGCGGCTGCTCTCAGCGCGTTGCTGCATGTGTCCATTGAACAAGCAATCTTTATTATAGCTATATGTGCTACCTTGAATGTGGCGTTCGGGGGCATCAAAGGCGTAGGCGTAGCCAACATTATTCATGCCAGTTTCAAGTATCTGGGATTAATTCTTATTGCCGGCACCGCCTGGGTCATTATCCAGGACAAGCCAATCTTGCTTGATAAAATTCCAGCCACCCATTTCTCATTGGTCGACGGGGTAGGATTTCCCCAACTGATCGCCTGGGTGATTGCCAATATCGGCGCAATTTTCTCCACACAGTATGTGCTTCAGTCGATAAGTTCACTACCCAGTCCGACTGATGCGCGCAAGGCAACGATTATCGCCGGACTGGTAATTTTCCCGATTGGATTCATATCGGCTTATATCGGCGTACTGGCCAAGGGGATTTTTCCCGAAATAAAGAGCGTTATGGCTTTACCGGCATTTTTTGATCTGATGAATCCGTGGCTTGTCGGTATTTGCGCATCTGCAATGATTGCTGCTACTTTTGTTACCATTTTGGCTTGTCAGCTAGGTGCAACTGCTTTAATTATGAAAGACTTTTACGTTCCCCTAATGAAACCAACCGAGCAGCAAAATATCTGGGCTACACGGATTATGGCGATCATTATCGGCTTTTTGCCAATCCCCTTCGCTTTGTTTGTACCGGGAATGATCAAAACCTTCTTTTTTGCCCGGGCGTTGCGGACCGCTATTACAGTGTTAGTGCTGTTTATGTTTTATGCGCCGCATATGGCAACCAAAACCGGCGGCACGGTTGCCTTATTGCTAAGTGTTGCAGGTACCGTTGGCTGGATGCTGCTGGACAACCCGTGGGGTATTGATAACATTTATATAGCGTTATTTACGCCAGCTGTAGTAATGTGTATTGACCATTGGATCCGTAAATCCAGGCAACTGGAAAATGCTGACGCCAGAAGTTAAAAGTTTGTAAAGAGTAACAACCGGGAGGTAGATTGTATGACAAAAGTTCTGTTGGTTGAGCCCATCCATGAAACAGGCATAAAAATTTTGCAGCAGGCGGGGCTTGAGGTGGTTGTGTCACCTTCGGTGGCGACAGAGACGCTGATGGATCTAGTGAAGGACAATATATTTGGTATCATTGTCCGGACAAGTCCGCTGGCAGGCGAGGTGCTGGCGGCGGGTAAGCACCTCAAAATAATCGGCCGCCACGGCATTGGTGTCAATAACATTGACCTGGCAGCCGCCGACAAGTTGAATATACTGGTTGCCAATGTACCTGACGCTAATGCGTATTCAGTCGCCGAATATGTGATTACTGCCGTCATGACACTTTCGAGACGGCTGGTGCAGGGCGATGCAGCTCTCAGAGCAGGACAGCTTAGCCAAGCGGGTGCTTCCCTGCCTGGTCTGGTAAAAAAATACCAGCTGGGTGGCAATGAATTACCAGGCCGGTGTCTGGGAATTATCGGTCTGGGAAAAATTGGAATGCAGGCTGCCGGCATGGCTGCCGGTCTCTTAAAAATGGAAGTATTGGCGTATGATCCGTACCGGACAGAGGCTCCGCCAGGCGTAACACTAGTCAAAGATGCACAAGAGATTTTCCGGCAGGCCGATTTTATTACCCTGAATACGCCGCTGACTAGCGAGACCGAGAATATGATCAACGCGGCTGTCCTGGGAACCATGAAACCGACTGCTTACCTGATCAATGCCGGCCGGGGAGAGCTAATAGATGAACAGGCTCTGGCTGATGCCCTCAAACAGGGAACAATAGCCGGTGCCGCCCTGGATGTTTTCCGGGAGGAGCCGCCCAGTCTCAGCAATCCCTTGTTTAGTGCTCCCAATGTTTTATTAACGCCACATGTAGCAGGCTCAACCGAGGAAGCTGTCGAAAGGCTGGCAATCGGTGCCGCCCAGGCGGTTGCCGACTGGTTCGGCGGCAGAAAGCCGGCTAACATAGTGAATCCACAGGTATGGACAAGAATCAAACCGTAATAACGAGGAGCGTGAATATGATGCATGTTACCGTTGAAAAAGAAAGTGTAAGGATTAGCCCGCAAGATCTCAAAGATGTTGCAGCCAAGCTGCTCAGTAAGGTTGGTGTGCCGGAGGAACAGGCACTCAGAGCCGCCGATGTAATGGTCAACGCTGACCTGAAAGGGGTGGAATCCCACGGTGTCCGCTGGTTGGACATCTATCTCAAGCGTATTCAGGCCGGCAGTGTTAATCCGGTTACCGACCTTAAGGTAATTCAGGAAAAAGCGGGGCTGCTGCTGTTAGACGCACAAAACGGCCTGGGACAGGTGGCGCTCAGTAAGGGTGTGGAAATGGGCATAGCCAAAGCCCGGACTGCGGGTGTTTGCGCCGTGGGCGTACGCAATACGAATCATTGCGGTGCGCTGGGGTATTATGCCGAAATGGCCACCAAAGCCAACATGGCAGCCATTGTCATGACCAACGGCACGCCGCTGATGGCTCCCTGGGGTGGAGTAACGCCCTGTATTGGCACTAATCCCATTTCCTTTGCCACTCCCGGCACGGAAGGCCCCGTTATCTTGGATATGGCAACAAGCGCCAGCGCCCGGGGCAAGGTATTTGTTGCTGCGCAGAAAGGCACCAAATTGCCGGATGGTATTGCGCTCAATAAAGCGGGCGAGCCGACCACCGATCCCCAAGAAGCGTTGGAGGGGCTGCTATTGCCGGTTGGCGGCCCAAAGGGCTATGGCCTGTCGCTGATCATCGACATTATGGCCGGCATCATGACCGGCTCCAACCACGGACAAAACATAACCTCCCTGTACGGTGATCTGGAAAATGCGCAGCATATCGGCCATTTTGCCGTCATTGTCAATATTGACGACTTCCTGCCGCTCACTGATTTCTTTGCCGGAATGCAGCAAAGCCGGCGGGAATTGAAAGGCTCCAAGCTGGCCAAGGGCTTCGACCAGATTTTCCTGCCGGGCGAGATTGAAGCCAACACCGTCAGACAGCGTAAGCAGCAGGGGGCTGTCATCCCGGTGGCTACCTGGAACATTTTACAGGATTGGCTCAAGCAGCTGAATATACAGTAACAAATTCGACATAAGCGGGAGGCGCGAGAAAATGGTGGAACCAGCCACAGCACCGATTAATGATTTTTTTCAGCCCCGGGGGATAGCTATCGTTGGCGCTTCAGCCACGTCCGGCAGCCCCAACAACCAGATTCTGCAATTTGCCAAGCAAATGAGTACAACCAGCCATGTGTATCCGGTCAATCCCACCAAAACTGAAATTGCCGGACTTACTTGCTATCCAAGCTTGCTGGCCATACCTCAGCCGGTTGATCTGGTTGTCCTGGCCGTTGGTCCGCAGAACAGCCTAAGCGTGGCCCGGGAGATTAAACAGCGGCGTGAGGAAAAAGGCGATGCCGGGGCAGTCGCTGTTGTGACCGCCGGGTTTAAGGAAATGGGGACAGTTGAAGGCGAAGAATTGCAAAATGAGTTGATTACTACCATTAAAATGAGCGGAGCCCGGATTATCGGACCTAATTGCCAGGGCGTGGCCGATACCGTTAGCGGGGTTAACACTACTTTCAGTGTGCCGCCTAACACCCCCCGGGGCGGTGTCACCATCCTCAGCCAAAGCGGCGCGTTTGCCACCTCTTTTCTGAGATGGGCCAGAGATCAAAAGCTTGTAGGCGTTAATAAGTTTGTTTCTTTGGGCAATATGGCTGATGTTGATTTCCGGGAATTATTGACCTATATGGCGGAGGATGTTAATACGAAGGTTATCTCTATGTACCTGGAAGGTATTAATGATGCCCGCGGCATGTTTGAGATAGCCGCCAAAGTTACTGTCAAAAAACCTATTGTAGCCATAAAAGCGGGAAGAACCTCCATGGGCACCAATGTGGCCCAGAGCCATACCGCTTCCATTGCCGGCAACAATGACATTTATGAGGGGGCGTTCCGGCAGGCCGGCATTATCCGGGCCCAAAGCGTAGCTGAGTTTTACCATACCTCGCGCGTATTTGACAAGATGCCATTGCCTAAAGGCAACCGGATCTGCATTCTTACCGTCGTAGGCGGTCCCAGCACCATTTGCGTGGATGAGCTGGTCGCCAGCGGCGAGGTTACACTGGCTCATCTTAAGGACGAGCTTAAAGAAGAAATTGCCAAACACCTGGTGGCCAGTGCCAATATCGGCAATCCTGACGGCTATATCGATATGACGGCCTCGGTAACGCCGAAAATGCATGCCGATGTTCTAAAGTTATTAATGAACGATGACGAGATTGACGGCATCATCTTTATGACAACCCCACCCGGCTTCATTAAGGATGAGGAGCTGGCGGCCGCGATCCTGGAGGGGTACAATTCCGTGCCGGCAGACAAGAAGAAGCCGCTGCTTTCCGTAATGCTGGCAGGCAATGCCGTGGCCCAATGCCGGACGATCCTGGAAGGGAACGGACTGCCAACCTTCGAATTCCCGGATGATGCCGCCAGGGTCATGGTAAATATGGTCAGATACAGCGCATACCGGCAGCGAAACAGCTAATACACGGGGAACCATCAGACAGTACTAGGAGGTGCGATATGGACTGCCAGGAGATCATCAATACAAGCATTGCTGACGGTAATGCCGTTATTCCCGAATTGGAAGCGCAGAAAATTTGCCGGGATTTCAATATTACCTGTCCGCCCACGATACTGGCAAGCAATAAAGAGCAATGTAGCAGCGCGGCTCAGGATATGGGCTACCCTGTAGTCATAAAAGTATTTTCCCGGCATATTGTCCACAAATCGGATGTAGGCGGCGTGATTACCGGCATTCAAAACGCGGAGCAGCTGGGCAAGGCGTTTGAACAGCTCATGGCTAATGTCAGCAAAAACGCGCCTGAGGCCGAGGTGGAAGGTGTAATCGTCCAGAAGCAGATGCCCAAAGGCGTTGAGGTAGTGGTGGGCGGCTTAAAAAATGATCAGTTTGGCCCGGTTGTCATGTTCGGGCTGGGCGGCATTTATGTGGAAGTTTTTAAGGATGTGTCCTTCCGGCTGGCACCGTTCAATAAGGACGAAGCCTTGCGGCAAGTGAAAGAAACCAAGGTTTATAAATTATTGCAGGGAGTGCGGGGCGAAAAGCCGTGTGATGTGGCGGCCCTGTGCGAAGTAATTGTTAACACGGGATGGTTGCTGGCTGCTTTTTCGGAAATAAAAGAACTGGATTTTAATCCTGTATTCTGTTATCCAGACGGGTGTACGGTGGTGGACGCCCGGCTGGTTCTTCAAAAATGATACACAGTAAATACGCATGGAGGTTAGTTATATGGGGGAAATAAGGTTACATGGCCGGGGCGGACAGGGGACTGTAATCGCTGCTGAGATGCTGGCCAATGCCTTTGTCTTTGGCGGCAAATATGCATCGGTATTCCCGTCATTTGGGGTGGAAAGACGCGGATCGGCGGTTATGGCTTTTGCCCGTTTCGGGGAAGAGCCGATCCGGGAGCGTACCCGTGTGTACCGGCCGGATATTCTC
>JAEZQV010000067.1 GCA_023441125.1 Bacillota bacterium | reverse complement strand
GGGTTATGTTGCTGCGGCTTATCGTTATATCGGCAGCATGTGGCTGGTTGCCGCCGTAAGCAGTTTAATGATCATAACCCTGTTCGCCTGGCGGCAGGTCAAAGGGCAGCATGCCAGGCAGGTGCTTGCTTTGTTCAGTGTGTGCCAAATTGTGGTGTATATGACCCTGTCACTGTTCGCTTTTCCGGCCATGGCTGACAGTAAGTCGGGAAAAGACATGGCGCAAATTATGACCGGCTATAATGAGGCTAAAGTGGGTTTTTATGACTTTTACAGCACCTCGGCCGTATATTACAGTGGTAAAACAGCGGTCAAACTTACGCCGGCAGGGGCAACACCGCAGCCGGGAGGATTGGACTGGTCAAGCAAATATACCATGCCGACCGAGCCGTTAGCAAAGTTCGTGACGGATTCGGCAAAGGGTAGTATAGTAATTATAGTACCTGAAGAGAAAAGAAAAAGTTTTCTGGCGGAGGTACAAGACCGTAACCCTGAACTGGTAGAGAGTAAAAACGGGTATAACTACTATTGCCTTGACGGCCGGTGATCCACGGCGGCCGCCATAAGGAAGGAGCCGGCCAATGCGCATATTGCTTGCTGAAGATGATGTCAAACTAGGTAATTTGATAAAATGTATGTTAATAAAGGCTGAAATGCAGGTTGACTGGGTGACGCGGGGAGACTCGGCGCTGGAGTACGCCCTGCATTCGCCTTATGATGTAGTTGTTTTAGACTGGATGATGCCTGGTCAAACCGGACTTGAGGTATGTAAAAATTTACGCAAGGACGGCTATCAGGGCGCTGTTTTAATGCTTACAGCCAAAGACGATGTTGTCGACAGAGTATTAGGTCTAGACAGCGGCGCTGACGATTATCTCGTAAAACCGTTTGAATTCGCCGAACTGCTGGCCCGGCTCAGGGCGTTATCGCGCCGCAGCAGCGCCAAGCTGCAGGAAGATATCGTACAAATCGGCGAGCTGATTTTGAATCGTTCCAACCACTGTGTACGGTTTGCCGATCATGAAGTTCAGCTTACCAGCCGTGAATTTCAGCTGTTGGATTTGCTGGTGCAAAACAAAGGGCAGGTAGTTCCCCGGGCGGTTATCTTAGACCGGGTCTGGGGCCTGGAGGCGGACGTTTCCCCGAATAACCTGGATGCTTATGTGCGATTGCTGCGGAAGAAAATCAATTTACCGGAAGGTGACGTGGTTATTCAAAACGTAAGAGGGGTGGGCTTTAAACTGGAGGCGCCTCATGTTTGCTAAAATCCGCAATCACCTGACCCTGGTGTATGCGGGAGTTATGGTATGTTATCTCCTGGCGTTTATTATTGCCAGTTATTCCAGCCTGGTTTGGGTGCTGTACCGGGAGGAGCAGCAGGATGTCGAGGCATATGCCAGAGAAGAAGCTCATGAACACGTAAGTGTGCTCCGGCAGATACAATTAACAGGAAAGCTGCCGGCAACCGACGATGATGAGCAAAACGACGGGACGCTTTTTCATTATGCGTTCGACCTGGCCGGGCAGCAGATTTCATCAAGTGAACCTCCCAGCGATGACCGTGACGCAATTTTGACAAACATCCGGAATTGGAACGGGGCGGAAGGGGAAGCCATTCTGACCAAAGTGTATCTTCCGGACGGCAAGAAAAATTACTTTATGATTTGCAGTATCCGGATTACCGATGGCGAACAGGCGTTAGGCACGGTTTTCGTGGGGAAAGATATTACATCGTACTATGAAATGTTAAAAAGACTGTTAGTGGTGCTTATCATAGCTTCTTTGCTGTTTTTAATTATTGCTACGTTTGCCGGTCATATACTGGCAGGACGGGCTATGATCCCTATCACGAGTTCTTTCTCCCGGCAACGCGAGTTTGTTGCTGATGCATCGCATGAACTGCGGACGCCGCTTAGCGTTATGCTGACTTCTGTTGATGCCATCCAGTCCGATGATGAGAATCGGCTCTCGGCGTTTTCCGGCCAGGTTCTTGATGATATGAAAAGTGAAATCAAAAGGATGACCAAAATAGTAGCGGACTTGTTGACGCTGGCCAGGGCTGACGCCGGCGCCGGGGCTATTGTTAAAGAGAACTTTGATCTTGCTGTTATTGCCGATAAAGTAATCCGGTCTTTTCAGCCGCTGGCCAATGAAAGAGGCATCAGGCTCGAATTTAGTGGAACGAATCCGCTTTTTATAAACGCCGATAAAGAGCGAATCAATCAGCTGCTGGTAATTTTGATTGATAACGCGTTGAAATATGCGCCGGACAGCGGCCGGGTCCTGCTGGCCGTAAGAGCGGCGAGTGGTCCGAAACGGCCGGTCAGTATCATTGTGCAAGACAATGGCGCCGGTATTCCGGCAGAACAGCAGCAGCTTATTTTTGAGCGGTTCTACCGGATCGATAAAGTCAGGTCCCGCGAAGCGGGCGGCACCGGTCTGGGATTGTCGATTGCCAAATGGATTGTAGAAGCGCATGGCGGCATGATAAAAGTGGAAAGCACTGTCGGTGCCGGCAGCACTTTCACGGTCAGCCTGCCAGGCCCGGACTGATGATATGATAACAAGTAAGCCCGGCAGTCGGCTGCAGGGCTTACTTGTATATTTGCCGGGTATAAGGCGAAGCTATTAGCGTAATAATTTCAGATGTTATGGAGGTAGCCTTGCTTGCCGTATGGGAATATATTAGCCGAGTTTGTTGCCCGGTTCAGTGGCGCCAAGGTTACTCGCGCGGCAGCTGTAGCAAGGATGGTTGCGCTGGCGTTCGGCTTCCACACGGCGTTGATTCTGGGCGCGATGGTTTTGAGTGACAGCATACCTTGCCGCGCGGCGGCGGGATTTGTTAATCCGGCCGTAACCGGCGTACTGCCGTTCATTGCTAAGCTGATCAGGTGGGATGCGCATTGGTATACTTATATCGCCGAATACGGTTACACTAGCCAAAACATTGTCTTCTTTCCGGCGATCATTATGTTGATTAAAATGCTTGCCTGGTTAGGTGCGGACTACATTACGGCCGGTTTTTTCCTGTGTAACTTGTTTACTCTCATCAGTTACTACATGATGGCTAAAATCTTTCTGTTGGATTTTTCCGTGACCGAGACCAAACGCGCCCTGTTGGTCTATGCCGTAATACCAACAACATTTTTTTTAAACTCAGTGTATACGGAACCGCTGTTTCTTGTATTTTCGCTGGCCTGCCTGTATTGGCTGCGGGCAGGCGGCTTCTGGCGGGCAGGAATGTTTGCCGCGCTGGCGGCTGTAACCAGAAACCTGGGGATCGCCCTGGTTCTTGTCTTATTTCTGGAATATGCGAAATATTATCGTGCTGTGCGAAAGTTTAAATTATCGCTGCTGTCGATAGTTTTGCCCGTAATGGCGGTTGCCGTCTTTGTTATCTATAACAAATTCATGTTTGGCGATGCGCTGGCCTTCATCCATTCCCAGCAGTTATGG
Organism: Bacillota bacterium; assembly: GCA_023441125.1. The sequence continues at coordinate 21,262 of JAEZQV010000067.1, read as the reverse complement.
GGCAGGCGAGTGGGGTTTCCCTGGGATAATATCTGGCATAATCTTCGATTGCTGCAGGCCGGGGTTCCGCTGACCGAGGCCGGTATGTACCTCGATATGGTGCTGGTTGTTCTCACCTTGACCGCCCTGCTGGCGGTGTCGCTATTGCCCCGCTATCGAATTCCCTGGCCGTATATCATCACCGGCTGGCTGTGGTTTCTGGTGCCGTTATTTTCTACATCCCCCATTTACCCGCTATACAGTATGGCGCGTTTTGTCCTCATTGTTTTGCCGCTGTATCTGTTTGTGGCTAAGTTACCCAACGCCGTGTTTTACGTTTTTATATGCGCCAGCGCCGCCGGGCTGATAGTTTGTACTGCATTCTTTATTAACTGGTATTGGCTGGGCTGACATTTGGCTGGGCCGACGTATTGACAGCCGCCGTTTCTTACTGTAAAATAAGTTCTAATTGGATAGAGCTCTTATCTAGAGAGGTCGAGGGACTGGCCCGATGACACCCAGCAACCGGCGGATTCGTCTGCAGTGGTGCTAATTCCAGCAGGAATTATCCTGGCAGATAAGAGGAAAGTGTATGCACAACCGGCTCCTTTCCTCGGAAAGGAGCTTTTGATATTAATGAGCCATGTATCCAATATTTCAGCCATTCGGAGGTGCCTTACAACATGTGTGCAGTTTCTCTTCCTGTTCGTTCTGAAGCCTTGGAACAATATGAAAGTCCGGAAAAAATTTTCAGGCAGCTGCAAATGCGTCGGATAAAACCGCTTTCCCATAGCGAGACATTGCTTTCGTCTCAATCTGCCGAAGACAATGAAATCAGAGACGAGCATTGTCTTACCATCACCTATGATAAGGCGATGGCGCTGGTGCATATCGGTTACCGGGAACAAAATGACGGTGAGCAGGGAATTGTGCCGATTTTTGCTGCTCTGGGGCAACACAATATTCCCTTTAACATGGTTTCCGTTCAACCGGGCAGGCTTAGCTTAACTGTCGGTGAAAGCTGGCTGCCGTCAGTAGGCGAATGTCTTACACCGTTGCAGCTTCAGCCGGAAGTTTTTGCTGACTGTGTAAAAATTTCTGTGCGGGAAAATGGGGGCCGGCCACTTGTTGCAACCATTACGACGCTGATTGAAATTTTGGCCGCCCTGGATATTCCCGTCCTGCGTCTGTCCGAGTCGTATGGCCTGATTGAAGTTTTGACAGAAGGCCGCTATCTAAGCCAATTGCGACAGGCTATAGAGAAAACCTTCATAGTAAAAAGATAATTGACACCGGCGAAGGTGTATGTTATCATCGATATACTAATTGTATATGCAGCTGATTGGAAAGACCAAAGGCTAAGGAATTCTCTGGACAGAGAGTTTCTTGGCCTTTTCATTTTGTTAAGGCAAACACATCAGTACAATTACGGATTTAAGAGGAAAGCGGAGTGAAAAGATGGAAACAAAAACAACGATTGATACTTGGTACAAAAAAGAAGACTATTGGGCGATTATCATTGCATTAGGACTTATCGTTATCAGTACACTGGCTTTTTTCAACGGATCAACCAAGCTGCTTGCGGCTATGGCCATCAACATTCCCGGCTGGTCGGCGGATGCCGGCAAGATTTATAGCTATTTGGCCAGCAACTGGGCCGGTGTTTTTGGCCTGTTTGGTTTTTTTGCCGCGGTGTTTACCGGCGCCGGCCGAATTCTCGGCTATCGTCCGGGAAATTATTTGCTGAGTTTTACGGTATTATTTATTTTATCGGTTATCGTTACTGTTTTGGGTTCTAACAAAGTTCTGAAAGACTGGCAGCTGGAAACGCCGCTGCTGGCCTTGCTAGTCGGCATGATTATCAGCAATACTGTTAAATTTCCCGCCTGGCTGCAAAGTGGTCTGCGAACCGAATTTTATGTAAAAACAGGTATTGTCTTGATGGGCGCCACCTTGCCGTTTACGGTAATTATGCAGGCAGGGCCGCTGGCTATACTGCAGGCAACCATCGTGGCCGCCATAACCTTCGCGTCGATTTATTTCGCCAGCACGCGTCTGTTTGGCCTTGATCCGCGTTTCGGCGCTACGCTGGCAGCGGGTGGTTCCATTTGCGGGGTATCGGCGTCAATTGCTATTGGCGGCGCCTGCCGGGCTGAAAAAGAGCATGTATCCGTATCAATTTCCATGGTAATCCTGTGGGCGATAGCCATGATATTCCTGCTGCCTTTTTTGGCTAAGTCCATGGGGTTAGCACCCGGGCCGGCCGGAGCCTGGATTGGTACTTCCGAGTTCGCCGATGCGGCGGGATTCGCTGCCGCCGAAGCTATGGCCGATGAGCGGGCCGTCAAAACCTTTACTTTGATGAAAGTTGTCGGCCGTGACATGTTTGTCGGGATATGGGGGCTGTTGGTTGCCTTCCTTTCGGTTACCCGCTGGGAAAATAAAACTGTCGAAGAAGCCGGCCGTGTAAGCACCAGTGAAATATGGCGCCGTTTTCCTAAATTTATTATCGGTTTTTTTGCTGCCTCCGTCTTTACTACCCTGGTGATAGCCTATCTTGATCCTAAGCTGGGCGCTCTGTTTTCCAAAGATGTGATCGGTCCCGTTAAAGCTCTGCGCGGCTGGACCTTTACCTGGACCTTTCTTTGCATCGGGCTTACTACCCGGCTGAAGGATCTTACTTCGTTTGGCTGGAAACCGCTGGCGGCCTTTGCTGTAGGGGTTGCCATCAATGTGCCGCTGGGATATCTGTTGTCCAATGTGCTGTTTGTTGAGTACTGGCTGGGGGTTAAATAAATGGTAGATCATACAACCCGCATCATTATCAGTCTTAAAGAATTTGAGCAATTGCGCAAAGCGGTGCTCGGTCCGGCGCCGGACGCCCACAGTCTAAGAAAATACGGCGCCCTGGCGGCAGCGGCTGCAGAGCGGATGGCAGCCATGCTTGAGGTGCTGGCGGCGGCCGGCTTTACTCTCAAGGCAACCAAGGATACTATTTATGCTGATTCGGAAACTGTGGAAGCGACAGCCGCCAAACGGCTGTTGGCGGCGCGGGGCTTCGCTGACAAAGAATACGAGATATATTTGGAATACCGCCGGCAATGGGGCATCATGTAGCAGGAGAATTATTACTAATATAGAATAAGTTACCTATCTTACTATATTAAGGAGGTAACAGCATGGCGAAAAAAATTCTTATACTGACAGGCGACTGCGCGGAAGATTATGAGGTTAAAGTACCGCAGCAGGCACTTTTGATGCTTGGCTATCAGGTCGACGTAGCTGCTCCCAATAAGAAGGCCGGTGATATGGTTCAGCTTGTCGTTCATGATTTTACCGGGCTGGATACCTACATCGAACTTACCGGGCACCGGATTCCGGTTGATATTGCGGCCAAGGATGCCCGGGCGGAAGAGTATGCCGGCCTGGTCGTGCCCGGCGGGCGGGCGCCGGAATATATCCGCATGTACCCCGAAGTTGTTAAGCTTGTGCAGGACTTTTTCGCGGCCGGTAAGCCCGTGGCCGCCATTTGCCACGGTACGCAGCTGCTGGCTCCGGCCAAGGTGCTGACCGGAAAAACTGTGACCTCATATCCGGCGTGCGCGGCGGAATGCCAGCTGGCCGGCGCCGAGTGGCAAAACGAACATGTTGTTGTGAGCGGTAATCTGGTGACCGCGCAAGCCTGGCCGGATCATCCCGCCTGGTTAAAAGCGTTTGTGGATCTGTTAGGAGCAAAAATTAGTATTTAACTGAATCTATAAGCCTGACTTGCGAGATTGTTCTGCTGCCGCGCCAGTGAAGAAAGTTCCTTGGGGCACTGTAAGCGGTAGTAACACAATCTCGTTTTGTGTACCGTGAACCGATTGCAGCCCCGGGGATTTGCCTTTGGCGCCCAATCGGATATAATAGAATTATCACATCGAAGGAGTGTTGTTTTATGGGTACATTGCAGTCTGTCTGCTTCCTTTGCCAAGCTCAAGGGCCGTGGGGTTCTCGCTGCTAGTTGCATAGGAGCGCGGGTTTCTTCTGCGGCCATCATTAATATTGGTCGGGGAGGATATTACCGTGGATTTAACAAGTTTAGGCTGGGACGATTTTTTTGCAACGCAATTTGCGGCTTATGCCAGGCCGGAGGCTGTAGCCGGACGGGTTGCTGCCGAATTTAAACATAGGTATCGCGTCCTTACCGGCAGTGGCGAGTATTGGGCAACTGTCACCGGCAGGCTGCGCTATCTGGCGGACGGACGGGAGGATTTTCCCGCCGTCGGGGACTGGGTGATTCTTCACCGTATCGACGACCGACAGGCGGTAATTGGGGGCATCCTGCCGCGCCGGAGCAAATTTTCCCGCAAAGTAGCGGGCAAGGCAGCTGGGGAACAGATTATAGCCGCCAATATTGATCGTGTTTTTCTGGTCAATGCTCTTAATCAGGACTTCAACGTCAGAAGAATGGAGCGTTATTTAACTTTGGCCTGGGACAGTGGAGCACAACCGGTTATCGTATTAAATAAAACCGATCTGTGCGGCGCTGTGGAGGAGAAAGTCCGGGCTACGGAGCGCGTCGCCCCGGGTGTACCGGTAATCCCCGTCAGCTGTGTTAACGGCGAAGGCCTGGATACTTTGCTTCATTATGTTGAGCCGGAAAAAACAATTGCTCTTTTGGGTTCGTCAGGCGCGGGAAAGTCGACAATTGTTAATAAAATTCTTGGCACCGAAGCGCAGAAAACAGGTGAAATAAGACTGGATGACGGGGAGGGGCGGCATACTACCACCCAGCGCCAACTCATTATTCTCCCGCACGGAGGTCTGCTAATCGATACTCCGGGAATGCGTGAACTGCAGCTTTGGGGTTCGGAAGACGGCTTGACCGATGCCTTTGCGGATATATATTCGCTGGCAGCGCGGTGCCAGTTTACCGATTGCCGCCACACCCGGGAGCCGGGCTGCGCCGTCAGGGCAGCATTGGCGCAAGGAATTCTGCAGCAGTCGCGCTATGAAAGTTTTACCAAGCTGCAGCGCGAACTGGCCTATCAGTCCCGTAAGGAAAATTTGCAGGAGTTGCTGGCCGAGAAGAAGCGTTGGAAAAAAATCCACAACCAATTGAAACATATGTCAAAACATTAGTAATTCCGGACACCAAAGGCAGCTTGCTTTTGGTGTCCGTTTTTGTTAGGCGGCCGGCCGCTTTGGCAATACTACCTATAGACAAAGCAGGATATTCAGGCTACAATGGCGGATGGAGATGTTTGCCAGTGACAGCGTGAAAGGGGTGCAGCTATTGTTTGTTCATGAGCTTATTTTTCAGGGAGCGCCGGACTGTGTAGCTTTTTCTGGTAAAGACCCTGTGACATATGCCGGCTTGCAGGAGCAGGTAAAGCGTTACCGTAATTATTTTTATCAGGCAGGAATCCGGTCGGGGGAAAACGTAGGCCTGTTTTCCCGTAACTCCGTTGAATTTGTCTACTCCTATCTGGCCGTTGTCAGCCTGGGAGCTGTCGTGGTACCGATTAATTTTCAGCTTACCGCCCGTGAGATTGCTTTTATTGTCAAAGACGCCGAAATGAAACACTTGATTACTATGGAATCGCTGGCTATTGATACTGAGCTTAGGCTTCAGGGGTACGGGCAGCAGGTCATTCAGCTTGTTCTTCCCGATTTTAAAAAGTTAATGGTGCATACGAGGTGGCCTGACGCGCCGGCGGACGGCGATTTCACAGAAGACTGCCCCAGTGTGATAATCTATACTTCCGGCACTACCGGCCAACCCAAAGGAGCGGTATTGACCCATAAAAACCTTGTCAGTAATGCGCAGGCATTCCGGGAAGTGCTGCCGGTCACGGCTGCGGATAATGTGCTGTGTGTCTTGCCGATGTACCATTGCTTTGCCTGGACATGCGCCGTTCTTAACTCGCTGTTGTGCGGCGCGTCTATTACGGTGCTGGAGTCTTTTGCGCCCAAGGAAACACTGACGGCGATTAAAGAGTATGCTGTTACCGTTGTCTATGGCGTACCACCGATGTACAATTTTTTTACCCGAACCGCAGAACCGGCTGCGCTGGACGGTGTGAAGCACTTTATCTCCGGGGGAGCATCCCTGCCGGAAAAAATGGCCAGGAAGTTTGCCCAAAAATTTGGCCGAAAAATCATGGAGGGTTACGGACTTTCCGAAGCTTCGCCGGTAGTCACGCTAAACCCGGTGGAGAGCCCCAAATACTGCTCGATCGGCAAGGCTTTACCCGGTGTGGCGGTTAAAATAGTTGGCCCGGCAGGCGAGGATTTGCCGCAGGGTGATGTGGGCGAGCTGGTGGTGCGCGGACCAAATGTTATGCAAGGGTATTTCAAGCTGCCGGCTGAGACAGCCAAAACACTGCGGGCGGGGTGGCTGCATACCGGCGATTTGGCGTATGCGGACACCGAGGGGTATTTTTTTATTGTGGACCGTTTGAAAGATTTAATCATATCCAATGGTGAAAATATTTACCCGCGTGAAATTGAAGAATTGTTATATGCTTTTCCCGGCATTGTCGAGGCCAGTGTGATTGGTATTGACGATTCGCTGCGCGGCCAGGTGGCGCGGGCCTATCTCGTACTATCAGACGGACAAGCCTTGGACAAAAAGGCAATCCGGGAGTATTTGCAGAGTAATATTGCCGCTTATAAGATACCGCGGGATTTTATTGTAGTCGATTCTTTGCCTAAGACCCAAACCGGCAAAATCTTGAAACGGGTTCTGCGCGAGCAGGTAGGCTGATGTTTAAAAAAGCCGGTTCATGCCTGGGCCGGGCTGTTTAAGTTGTATTTTAACGGGTGTGTGTTATAGTTAGTAGTAGCAGCCGCGATGCTGGTTCAGCGGCTTTAAGATGCTGCAGGCGCTGGTGAAATAGTAAGCCAGGCTGAGTACTCGCCAATCTATTTGATTAAAAGCGGAAGGTTGGTAGTTGTGATTAGGCTGTTGACAGACGAAGATAAGGTGACGGTTGAGGCCTATCTGGAACGGCATGCCGTAGAGACTGTTTTGCTGGCCTCTAATGTGCGGCGCTACGGTATTGAAAATGATAGATTGAGCCGCCGCTCCGGCGATTATTACGGGTATTTTGCCGGCAGCCAATTGCGGGGAATATTGGCCTTATATAATCTGGGCAGTGTTGTTCCTCACTTTGATGAGCCGGCGGCTGTTCAGGATTTTGCTGGAATAATGGCTGCGCGCAGGTTTCAGGTCATGGCTGGCATGAAACAGGTGGTGGAACCTTTGGACCATGCCCTGTACCCGCACAAGCTTGCTCAAGTATATGAAGACAGTTACTGCCTGATTAACCAGGATAGCAGTAAGCCGGCTGCTGCAGAGCGGCCATACCGGGTTGTTGAGGCGGCGGACCTAGACCGGTCAATGGCCCTGGGATTTATCGTCGAAGCCTACCGGCTGGGCTTTCAGCGCCGTTTTAACCGGGAACTGGCCGCCAAGCTCCTCGATGACCGGGGCAGTGAGGAAGATTTTGTTTTCCTCGTTGCAGATGGAGAACCGCAAGCCCAGGCCATGATTCAGGCTGTAACAGACCGGGTGACGCAAATTGCCGGTGTATATACCAATGAACGCAGCCGCTGCCAGGGATATTGCAAAGAAGTGGTGGCGGAACTGTGCCGGCGCAGCAGAGTTTATGGAAAAACACCGACCCTGATGGTTAGAAAGGATAATCTGCCGGCCATTCGCGCGTACCGGGATATCGGCTTCACGTATTACGGGGATTACTTAGTTATAAAATATATAGTTTAAATGGAGGAAAGCCAGTGCGTATTACTGTAGGCGTTACCGGCGCGAGCGGAGCGATATATGGGTATACTTTGATCAAAACCCTGGCCGGTTTGGGTGTGGAGGTACATGCCGTATATACCGATATGGGCCGTAAGGTGCTCGAGTATGAGTGTGGGGTGGGGCTGACAGCAGTGAAACGCTATGCTGTGGTTTATGAGAACTCCGACCTGTTTGCACCGGTTGCCAGTGGTTCGTTCAAGACCGGCGGCATGGTGATTGCTCCCTGTTCCATGCATACCTTAGGGGCCCTGGCCGGCGCGAGCGGGCGGGATTTGTTAACGCGGGCAGCGGATGTTGCCTTGAAAGAACGGCGAAAACTGATAGTAGTGCCGCGGGAGACGCCCTTGACCACCATTCATCTGGAGAATATGCTTAGACTGGCCAAGGCCGGTGCGCTGATTGTGCCGGCAGCACCGGGATTTCAGCAGCATCCGGCTACTTTGGACGAGTTGGTGGCGGTAATGATTGACAGAATACTGGCTATTTTCGCTATAAAACAGGCTGGATAAACAGGACTGCGGTTATGAGGCAAAAGGATGACAGGCAGCGGGAAAATTTTGCATAAAAATAAAGGAAATTCCAGTATTTTGCCGAAGAATATTGTCACACGACGGTATTCTAAAGCAAGAGGTGAATTTTCATGCGGCTTTTTGGTAAAATTTCGGTCGTATGCCTCTTAATCATTATGGTTGTCATGGCTGCTTGTCCGGTGCTTGCTGCTGCCAGGCCACAAGCCAACTCCGAGAGCGAAAATAGCAGTATTATAAAAACGGCTGAAAAATACTTAAAAACTCCTTACCGGTTCGGCGGGGAGTCGCCCAAGGGCTTTGATTGTTCGGGATTTGTTAAATTTGTTTATGACAAGAATGGTAAAAAGCTGCCGCGTACGGCTGATGTTCAATACCGGACAGGCCAAAAAGTCGAGCGGGCCGGTCTAAAACCCGGCGATTTGGTGTTTTTTAATACCTATGCATCCGGCGCATCCCATGTTGGCATTTATTACGGCAGCGGCAAGTTCATTCATGCTTCCACCAGCAAGGGGGTTATGATCAGCCGGTTGGACGAGCCGTACTGGAAGCCGCGCTATCTGGGAGCCCGGCGGATAGTTGCCGGTAAATAGGGAAATTTCCGGTAGCCGCGGACATTGTTCCGAACAATATTTCGAAAATGATATTTAAAGTTCGAATTTTTGTTGACAGGTTTTGTACGCTGCTGGTACAATAAAACAAGAAAATACATTATGCTCGTATATATTTGAGAATATGGCTCAAACGTTTCTACCAGGCGACCGTAAATCGCCCGACTACGAGTGAAAGTGCGCCTAGGGTTCCGCGCAGCGTTGCGTGAGTATTGCGGTCTGTGACCAAGTGGCGCAGGTGTTAGCAGCTAACACTACACCGATGGGATAAAAACCCTGGCGGGGAAGTTTCGCTCTATCAATTCATTGCGAAATTTCCCTGTCAGGGTTTTTTGCTTTTGTCTCATGGTGTATTGGTAAATGGCATACACTAACACCACAAATTACTCGTTAGAGGGGAGAAGCAAAAATGTTAGAGAAAATGTTTGAACTCAGTGCCCGCAAAACAGATGTAAAGACCGAGGTGATTGCAGGTATTACCACCTTCATGACCATGGCTTATATTCTGTTCGTAAACCCCAGTATTCTCGGGGCTGCCGGCATGGACAAGAATGCCGTGCTGCTGGCAACCGCCATTGGCGCCGGCGCAGTTTCTATCATGATGGGCGTATTTGTCAATTACCCGATTGCGCTGGCTCCGGGGATGGGGCTGAATGCCTTCTATGCCTTCTCGGTTGTTATTGGTATGGGGGTCTCCTGGCAGGTTGCTTTGGGAGCCGTATTTATTTCCGGTCTTATCTTTATTTTGCTGACGGTAACGCAAGTGCGCCAGCTGCTGGTGGAAGGGATGCCCACTTCCCTGAAACATGCGATTACAGTAGGTATTGGCTTGTTCATTACTATTATTGGTCTGAAAATTTCCGGAATCATGAGTATCCGTTTATCGCTTATCCCGCCGACGCTGGAAAAAATTGTCGCCGGCCAGGGAAATGGCACACCGATGTATTTCGAGACGATTATTGAAATGGGTAAAATGGCTCATGCTGACGTACTGCTGGCTGTATTCGGTCTGATATTTATTGCGGTTCTGATGGCTAAAAATATTAAAGGTTCCATACTTATCGGTATTTTTACCACTACCATCCTGGGAATTGTGATGGGAATTGTTAAAATTCCGGCCGGTTTCAGTCCGGTAGCGATCCCGGATTTCAGCAGAAATGCCTTTTTTGCCCTGGATATTATGGGCGCATTGCATATGGGGCTGTTGGCCATTGTTTTCACTTTTACCTTTGTGGAACTGTTTGACACCATGGGAACGCTGGTCGGTACGGCTTCCAAAGCCGGTATTATGGACAAAAAGGGCAAATTTCCCGGTATTGGTAAAGCCATGCTGGTAGATGCAACCGGCGTAAGTTTGGGGGCTCTTTTAGGGACCAGCACAATCACCGCCTATGTGGAAAGCGCTGCCGGGGTTGGCGCCGGCGGACGCACCGGTTTAACGGCCGTTGTCTGCGGCGGGCTCTTCCTGTTAGCCCTGTTTTTCACGCCGCTTGCCGGTTTGATTCCTGATGCAGCCACCGCGCCGGCCCTAATCATAGTTGGCGCCTTAATGATTGAATCTATCCGCCATATTGACTTTGGTGACCTGACCGAAGGCTTGCCGGCCTTCCTGACCATTGTCCTGATGCCATTCACCTATAGTATCGCCAATGGCATTTCCGCCGGCCTGGTTATGTATCCGCTGTTAAAGCTGGTTACCGGCCGCGGGCGTGAGGTGCACTGGATCGTTTATATTCTGGCTGTGCTTGTCGTGGCCCGGTTCGTATTCCTGGCAGAATAGCGGGGAAACTAAACCCAGATATTTTGAAGAAATATCTGGGTTTTATTACCCGGCCGGCTATAACTTAGAGAGCATTTAACACTGTGAATGCTCTCAACTTATATACATAGTAACCACATAATCACGAAAGGATGAGGGTATGAAAGCAGCAATTATTATGGGCAGCGACTCTGACTGGCCGGTTCTTGAACCGGCTGTCAGTCAACTGGAAGAGTTCGGAATTGAGGCCGAAATACTGGTGGCATCGGCTCACCGTACTCCGGATAAGGTTCACCGTTTCGTGGCCGGGGCCCAAGACCGCGGTGTCCAGGTTATTATCGCCGCAGCCGGAGCGGCTGCTCATCTGCCGGGTGTTGTGGCCAGTTTTACCACGTTGCCGGTAATCGGTATTCCGGTTAATGCCACGCCGCTGGGCGGTATGGACGCTCTGCTGAGTATCGTACAGATGCCCGCCGGTATTCCTGTGGCCACCATGGCTATTAACGGCGCAAAAAATGCGGCCTTGTTTGCCGCCCAGATACTGGCCGTGCATAACACTGAACTGGCCGGCAGGTTAGCGGCTCACCGCCAGGCTATGGCGGAGGAAGTGGAGAAAAAGGATGCCAGACTGGCCGCCAAGCTTGGTAAATAATTATTAAACTATATTGTAAAGGAGACTGACAGCATGACTCAGAAACCAATGTATGAAGGAAAAGCAAAGCAAGTGTTTGCTACTGAAAACCCGGATGAATTGTTAGTGTATTTTAAAGATGACGCTACCGCCTTTAACGGTGAGAAACGCGGCACCATTGGCAATAAAGGGGTGCTCAACAATAAGATTTCCATTTTCTTTTTCAACCTGCTGGCTGAAAAGGGCATCCCGCATCATTTTATAAAAATGGTCAGCGACCGGGAAATGCTCGTCAAAAAACTGGACATTCTGCCAGTAGAGGTAGTTGTCCGCAATATTGCCGCCGGGAGTCTGGCCAAACGCATTGGCTGGGAAGAAGGACGCAAACTGCCGACTACTGTTGTCGAACTCTACTATAAAGATGATGCGCTGGGGGACCCGCTGATTAATGATTACCATATCAAGGCTCTCGGTCTGGCAACTGCCGAACAGGTGGAAACCATGGAAAAGTATGCGCTCAAGATCAACGAGATTTTATCGGCTTTCCTGAAAGAGAGAAAAATTGAGCTTATTGATTTTAAACTGGAGTTTGGTGTGCATAAAGGCGAAGTCCTGCTGGGAGATGAAATTTCCCCTGATACTTGCCGTTTCTGGGACAGTGAAACCGGCCAGAAACTGGATAAAGACCGCTTCCGCCGCGACCTGGGCAATGTGGAAGAGGCCTATCAGGAGGTACTGAGAAGACTGACCGGCCAGGCTTAACCGTCCTCTTACTATGGTCCATATTCAACTGAGGTATATAGCAGTAGTAACGGGCAGTAAGAGGTAAACGAAAAGGAGAATCTGATTGTGCTTTACGATATGCAAAGTGACAAATGGCGGGAAGAGTGTGGCATTTTTGGTATTTTTGCCCGCCAGGAGAATGTGGCGCTGGCCAGTTACTGGGGTCTTTATGCATTGCAGCATCGTGGCCAGGAGAGTGCCGGTATCGCCGTGACCGACGGCACGGTGATGGATGTGCAGCGCGGCATGGGCCTGGTTAATGAAGTGTTCCGGGCGAGCCTGCCTGAAATGCCGGCCCATATTGCCATCGGCCATGTCCGTTATTCGACAACCGGTTCCAGTCTCTTAAGAAATACGCAGCCCCTGCTGGTCAACTATGCCGGCGGCCAGATCAGCCTGGCGCATAACGGCAACCTGACCAATGCCCATGAGATCAGGGAAGAACTGGAGAAAAAGGGCAGTGTTTTTCAAACCTCGATTGACAGTGAAGTCATTGTCAATCTGATTGCCCGTTCGTCCCAGCAAACGATTGAAGATCAAATTGTTGAAAGTCTGGCCGATGTACATGGCGCTTACTGCCTGGTGATTATGACCGAGAAAAAGCTTATCGGTGTCCGGGATCCCCATGGTTTTAGACCGCTATGTCTTGGCCGCCTGGGTGAAGGCTGGGTGCTGGCGTCCGAATCCTGTGCGCTGGATACGGTCGGTGCTGAATTTGTCCGCGATATCGAGCCCGGTGAAATGGTCAGCATTGATGACCGCGGTGTGGTGTCGCGAAAGTTTGCGGAAACTGACCGGCGGGCCGGCTGTGTTTTTGAATACATTTATTTCGCCCGGCCGGATAGTGTTATTGATGGCCAGAGTGTCTACCAGGCCAGATTCAATATGGGCCGTACTTTAGCACGGGAAAGCGGCTTCAAAGCCGACATTGTCATTTCTGTGCCTGATTCGGGCACGACGGCTGCGCTGGGCTACAGTCACGAGTCTGGTATTCCCTTTGCCGAGGGCCTGATGAAAAACCGGTATATTGGCCGCACTTTCATCCAGCCTGAGCAGAAAAAACGCGATATGGGCGTGCGCATTAAACTGAATGCCGTAGCCTCGGTCGTCAAGGGAAAATCAATTGTTATGGTGGACGATTCTATCGTGCGCGGCACTACCAGCGGCAAAATTGTCCGGATGCTGAAAGATGCCGGCGCTACCGCTGTGCATATGTGTGTAAGCTCACCTCCCATTGGCTTCCCCTGTTACTATGGAATTGACACTTCGGCGCGCAAGGAACTGATCGCCGCCACCAAGCAAGTAGAGGAAATCCGGCAGTTTATCGGTGCCGATTCACTGCATTACCTCTCTTTGGCGGGGTTGCACGCGTCAATTGGCAATATACCGGAGAAAACTCTCTGCAATGCTTGTTTTAACTGTGACTATCCGGCGCAGACTCCCTGTGAATGCGATTGCGCCAATAATAAATTTTTATTTGAACCGACAGCAAAGAAATGAATAGTGCAGGAGGTCGCTACATGACCGGTAATCAAAAATCCAATCCCGAATTAACGTACCGCGACGCCGGCGTCGACATTGATGCCGGCAACAAAGCGGTTGAACTTATGAAACGTCATGTTCGCGCTACATATCGACCGGAAGTATTGGGGGATATTGGCGGTTTTGGCGGCTTATTTGCGCTCAATGCCGGCAAGTACCGCCAGCCTGTGCTGGTAAGCGGTACGGACGGTGTCGGCACCAAGCTTAAAATTGCCTTTATGGCTGACAAGCACGACACCATTGGCCAGGACGGTGTGGCTATGTGTGTGAACGATATCCTGGTCCAGGGAGCTGAGCCGCTCTTCTTTCTGGACTATCTGGCGGTCGGCAAACTTGAGCCGGAGAAAGTGGCGTCGATTGTCAGCGGCGTGGCTATGGCCTGCCGTGATTCCGGCTGTGCGCTCATTGGCGGCGAGACCGCTGAGATGGCCGGTTTTTATCCCGATGGTGAATATGACATCGCCGGCTTTGCCGTGGGAGTTGTTGACCGGGATAAAATCATTACCGGGGAAAAGATCAAACCGGGCGATGTGCTGCTTGGTCTGCCTTCCAGCGGAGTGCACTCCAACGGTTACTCGCTGGTGCGTAAAATTTGTTTTGAGGTAAAGCAATTTACCGTTGATACCTATATTCCGGAAGTAGGCCGGTCGCTGGGCGAGGAACTGCTGGAACCCACCCGGCTGTATCCGAAAACCTGCCTGCCGCTGATCGAAAAATTTGCCATTCACGGTATGGTTCATATAACCGGCGGCGGCTTTTACGACAATATCCCGCGGGTGCTGCCGGCAGGCTGCGGCGCGGCGGTGGATTGCGCGGCCTGGCCTAAGCCGCCTATCTTTGGTCTTTTGCAGGCCTGGGGCGGGGTGGCCACTCCGGAAATGTACCGGACCTTTAATATGGGCATTGGCATGATTTTGGTACTTGCTGCGGACGACGTACCGGCAGTTCAGGCTGAACTGGCCGCCCGCAACGAGAAATCATACATTATCGGTAAGGTGACGGCTGGCGAGCGTAAGGTTGAACTGCGGTAAAGGGGGAGTGGTTCCATGAACAAAACAGTGATTGGCGTACTGGCGTCAGGCCGCGGCAGCAATCTGCAGTCGATCATTGATGCCATTCAGGCCGGCCGGCTGCATGTTACGATCGGGCTGGTCATTAGTGATAATCCCGAGGCCAATGTGTTAAAACGCATGGTGAACTATGACATACCGTCGTTATGCATTGACCGGCGGCAGTTTGCCAGCCGGCAGGAATTTGAGGCCGCTATTGCGGAAGAACTCAACCTGCGTCATGTTGAACTGGTGGTCCTGGCCGGTTTTATGCGGATTTTAAGCCGGTATTTTATTGACCGGTATGAAGGAAAAATCATGAACATTCACCCTTCGCTGCTGCCGGCTTTCCCCGGTGAAAATGCCCAGCAGCAGGCGCTGCAATATGGCGCCAAGGTATCAGGCTGCACCGTTCATTTTGTCGATGAAGGGATGGATACCGGTCCGATCATTCTGCAGGAAGCGGTTCCTGTGCTGGAAGAGGATACCGCCGAAACGCTGGCCGACCGGATTTTGCATGCCGAACATATTTTATATCCCCGGGCGCTGGCCCTGTATGGTGAAGGCCGGCTAAGGATAGCGGGCCGGCGTGTTTATATTACTGACAAAGAGTAAAAGAAGCGAGGGACAGTGATGAAGATTAAACGCGCACTCTTGAGCGTGTCGGATAAAAACGGCATTGTTGAATTTGCTCGTAAGCTGCACCTGTTAGGTGTTGAAATTATTTCTACCGGCGGTACCATGAAAGCCATTAAAGAGGCAGGCATCCCGGTTACATATGTCAGTGAAGTCACCGGTTTTCCCGAGATTATGGATGGACGGGTTAAAACACTCAATCCCTATATTCACGGCGGAATACTGGCCATTCGTGATAACCCTGCCCATCAGGCGGCTATGACGGAACATGGCATCGGTGGTATCGATCTGGTGGCGGTTAATCTATATCCTTTCAGGCAGACAGTCGCCAAGCCTGATGTGACTTTAGAGGCTGCCGTGGAAAACATCGATATTGGCGGGCCGGCTATGATCCGGGCAGCCGCTAAGAATTTTCAGTATGTAACTGTTGTTGTCAACCCGGCAAGATATGATGAAATTATTTCACAACTGACCGTGGCTGGCGAAGTGGCGTTTAAGAATCGTATGGCATTGGCCCAGGAAGCTTATAGTCATACAGCCGGCTACGATGCCTATATATCCCAGTATTTGTGCGCCCAGCTTGGCCAGGGACTGTTCCCGGAGACGGTGCACCTTGTTTACGAGAAAGCACAGGACCTGCGCTACGGCGAAAATCCGCATCAGGCCGCTGCCTTTTATCGTGAACAGTATTATACCGGTCCGGGCGTGGCCAATGCCAGGCAGCTGCATGGCAAAGAATTGTCCTATAATAACATTGTCGACGTCGAGGCCGCGTATTCGCTGGCTGCTGAGTTTTCTGAGCCGGCAGCGGCGATTATCAAGCATACCAATCCCTGCGGCACCGGCATTGGCAGCACGCTGGCCGAAGCTTACCACAGAGCTTATGAGGCCGACCCGCTGTCTGCCTTTGGCGGCATCGTCGGCCTAAACCGTGAAGTAGACCAAGAAACCGCCGAGCTCATTGGTAAGATTTTTGTTGAAGTAATTATTGCTCCCGGATTTAGTCAGGAGGCACTTGCCGTTTTGACTCAGAAAAAGAATATCCGGCTGTTGGCAACCCCACTGCCGGCGGTGAATACCAGCCGGCTGGAAGCCAAAGCAATATCCGGCGGCATTTTGTTTCAGCAGGCGGATAGTACTACCGCTTTGCGGTCCGATATGAAAGTTGTCACCAAACGGCAGCCGACCGAGGCCGAGTGGGAGCAATTGCTATTTGCCTGGAAAGTAGTAAAGCACGTAAAATCAAATGCGATTGTTATTGCCAATAATAATAGAACGCTGGGAGTGGGCGCCGGGCAAATGAACCGGGTTGGCGCTGCCGGCATTGCCCTGGCGCAGGCCGGTGAGCACAGCCAAGGGGCAGTCTTGGCATCCGATGCCTTCTTTCCGTTTGCCGATACTGTCGGCGTTGCGGCTAACGCCGGTATTAGCGCTATTATTCAGCCTGGTGGTTCAGTTAATGATGAAGATTCCATCAAAGCGGCCGATGAGCAGGGAATAGTGATGATATTCACCGGTATGCGGCATTTTAAACATTAAAAAATACGATAAACAAAAAAAGAGATTGCCGTTCCGGCTGCAATGACACCTAAGCGTTCATTGTGATCCGTCGGCAATCTCTTTTTCTCTATTCCAGTTCTACTGTAACCTGCACATTGGCGGATAACAGCAGCAAGCCGGCAGAGATCGGGGTTGAAGCCAGGTCAGCCTTGGCGTAGAGGCGGGTGGCAACTTCCGGCGACTGGAGATTTACGCCATTTTCATTTACGCTCGTAACTTTTACAACCCGTTTGTTCAAGGCGGCGGCAATGGCATCGGCTTTGCCGAGCGCATCCCGGACGGCTTGCGCCAGGGCGGCATTTTTGACGTCGCTTTCAGTTCGGCTGCCGAAGCGGATACTGTTTACCTGGTTGGCGCCGGCTTGCAGGGCGGCATCGATGGTCTCGCCGGCTTTATCCGCGGCAACCGTCACAATGATGCTGTTAGTAACCTGGTAGCCTTTAACGGTTTGCAACCGGCGGCCGCTGTCGTCATTCGTATAGAGCGGCGTAACCGAATAATTGGCCGTTTTTATGTATTCAGATTTGATGCCCAGGCTGGTCAGCTGGCTGTGCACTCTGTCTGCTACGGCGGCGTTTTTGGTTTGCGCTTCGGTCACTGTTTCCGCTTCGGTAACTGTGCCTAAATTGATAAAGGCAATATCGGGGGCAATTTCTTCCTGGTGGCTGCCGTTTACCTGGATTTCGGTATTGCCGGTATTTTTTTCTGCAGCCCAGGCTGCCGGCAAGGCCGTTGTCAGGACAAGCAGCGCTAAAACGAAAATTTTCATTGGTTTATACATGGTTATCAGCTCCTTCACTTATATAAACGCGGCAGTAAATAAAAAGTAACGGCAGCAATGAAAATATATTTAACAGAAGTAGTGCTTACAATAAAAAGTTATCCGGGAGGGTATTATGACGGACGTACTAGCCAAACGCTGGCGCAAACTGGCCGGTTTACTCGGGGCTGAGCCGCAGGCTGCAGAAAGTTTGTATGCAATCATTGCCGATAGCTACAGCCAATACTTTCGGTATTATCACGGGCTTGAGCATCTTGCCGGCTGTTTGGTGCACCTCGATGAAAGCCGGCCGTGGCTGGCTAACCCGGAACTGGTGGAGTATGCATTATGGTTTCATGATATCGTATGTGTGCCCACGGCCAGCAGCAATGAGGAACTGAGCGCCGCTGCCGCCTGCTATGCCGCTGCCCGCCTGGGCTTGCCGGTCAATTTTGCTGACCAGGCGGCTCAACTGATTTTGCTGTCCAGGCATCAGGGGGCGGCCGGTGATAAGGACGGCGCGTTTTTTATGGATATTGACCTGGCCATATTGGGGCAGAACTGGTCTGTTTTTAGCAATTATGAATACCAGATCAGGGCCGAGTACAGTCACCTGCCGGCTGTCGACTACCGGCAGGGCCGACGGCAGGTGATTGATGGCTTCCTTGGCAGACCGGCTATTTATCAAACCGGTTATTTCCGGGAAAAGTATGAACAGGCGGCCAGAAGCAATCTCATAAAACTGCGGCAGCAGCTTGGTTGTTACTAACCCAGGGCGTCGCCGCGCAGTGGGCTGGAAGGTTTGCGGAGGATAGCCCAGTCCGCATTGCTTATACACATGCATCAGATAATGGGCGTAACTGTCAGGCGTCCCTGGCCGGCGGTGCTGCTATTTTTGGCCACCAGCTCCAAAGCCTGGCCCAAGCGTTTTATTCCTTCCAGCAACCGGTCTTCCGTATGGGTAACAAAGCAGAGTCTTAGCTCCCGGCAGCCGGAACTGTCGGCGTAGAAAGCCTCGCCAGGCACAAAGGATACGCCTGTTTTCGCTGCCTCATGCAGTAACTGGCGGGTTAAAATCCCTTGGCTGAGGGTGCACCAGAAATAAAAACCGCCTGACGGCTGGGGGAAAGATAGGTAGGGGCTGCAGTATTGTTTTAGTGCGCCGGCAAAAAAGTCGCGGCGTTTTTTATATTGCGTCCGTACCAGGGTCAGGTGGCCGGCCAGCAAACCCGCGGACAAATAGTCAGATAACATGCGCTGGGACAAATTGCTGCTATGCAAATCAATATACTGTTTTTCCATAGCGAACCGGTTAATAACGATAGCGGGGGCGACAACCCAGCCGGTACGCAGTCCGGGAAACAGGATTTTGGAAAAGGTGCCGAGCGAGATCAC
This sequence comes from Bacillota bacterium, assembly GCA_023441125.1. Next base: position 2,220 of record JAEZQV010000067.1, on the reverse strand, counting down.
CCCGTCATACGAATCGAGCGCTTTGAGAGAAGGCGGTGGCTGTTGTTCATAGTACAACTCGCCGTAAGGGTCATCCTCCACAATAACCAGCCGGTGTTTGGCCGCCAGCCTTAAAAGCTCACGCCTTTCCTCCAGGGACATGACCTGGCCGTTGGGATTTTTAAAAGTAGGCATTATATATAACAGTTTGGGCCGGTAGCGAATCAGGTAATCCTCGAGGATGTCAAAGGCAAAGTGCCTGGAGGCCGGCAGGCTGAGCAACCTGGCGTTAGCCGCGCTAAATATCTGGATAGCACCAAGATAAGTCGGCGATTCGACAATTACATAGTCACCCGGTTCCAAAAAAATTTTTGTTACCAGATACAAGCCTTGCTGGGAGCCGCTCACGATCATGGTGTTTTCAACCGCGGCATTGACGCCCTTGCCAGCCAGTAGAGCCGCCAACTCGCGGCGCAGGGGCAGATACCCCTCGGTGGGAATATGCCCTAAGTCTGCACCGGCAAGACGGGAAGACTGAAGCGCAAATAGCCGGTTGAAGTCACTGAGCGGATAGAGTGACGGATCCGGCATGCCGGCAGCCAGGGGAATAGTCTCCCCGTCAGCTGCTGCGGCGATAAGTTCACGAATGACGGAAGACAGCTGAGTATTCGGACTGGGGGTGAAGAGCTGAGACCAGGGAACGGCCCGGACCGGCGGCAGTGGCTGCTCTATCTCGGCTACATAAGTGCCGCTGCCTACGCGGGTGCAGATGAGCCCCTGTTCCTCAAGCTGCCGATAAGCGTTGATAGCAGTTGTCCGGCTTACCCCCAGCAGCCCCGCCAGTTCCCGTTCCGGCGGCAGCTTGCTGCCGGCCGGGAGAAGGTTGGCTTTGATCTGCTCGGACAGTAGCGTGGCAATTTGCTTGTATAACGGTTCGGTCGATTGGGGATTGAGTGAACCAAATTTAACTAATTTGGATATATCCATTTTCACTTAAAACTCCTTCAATATCCAATTTAATGTCCTGATATCTATAATTGGATATTTACAATGTTTTTCCTGCCGGGTAATATGGAATAAATTGCAAAAGGCGGTGGGAGTTTTGAAGGAGTATGTACAAGGCGTGCGTGATAGTCTCCCGGTAATGCTGGGAGTCATACCTTTTGGCATTACCTGTGGCGTTATGGGGCTGACAGCAGGCTTGACGCCGCTGGAGACGGTAGCCATGTCCATGCTGGTGTTTGCCGGCGCCGCGCAGTTCATCAGTATCACGATGCTCGGAGCCGGGGTTACCAGTTGGGGCCTTATTGTTTTTACGACCTTATTGATTAATCTGCGGCATTTGCTGATGGGCGCATCGCTGGCGCAGCAACTGCTTAAACTGCCGCTGTCCCGTCAATTGCTGCTGACCTTTGCGCTGACTGATGAATCGTACGCCATTACCACCAATAAGATGGCGACGGCAGGCTATCGTGCCGGCTATCAGCTGGGCAGCAGCTGGGCCCTGTATTTTACCTGGGTCACATCAACCATCGCCGGTGTACTGGTGGGAAGCTATATTCCCGATCCGTTGGCCTGGGGTTTGGATTTTGCTATGCCGGCCACCTTCCTGGCCATGCTAATGCCACGGCTGACAAATCCGGTCAGTATCGCCGTATGCCTGGTGGCGGCGGTAACGGCGGTAGCGGGAGCGGCGTTTCTGCCGGGGAAATGGTATATAATTGCCGCCTGTTTAGCAGCTAGCATAACAGGCGGCATATTGGAAAAGGAGGATGATGAACATGCGTTTTGAATTTATGGCGATCATTTTTGGTATGGCAGCAGTAACCTTTCTGACCAGATTTGGTGCGTTGGCACTGTTAAAGCAAACCGGTTTACCCAGCTGGTTTGAACGCTGGCTCAAACATGTGCCGACGGCTATCCTGACGGCACTGATTGCGCCTTCTTTGCTGCTGCCGCATGGGCAGGTGGACTTTTCGCTTAGCAATCATTATCTTCTGGCCGGCATTATTGCTGCAGTGGTAGCCTATAATTGCCGGAATGCCATCATTACTATGGGCTTGGGACTGACGGCAATGTTGTCGCTGCGCTGGCTTGGAATATAACCACTTTGTTACGGCCGGAGTTTTTGGCCATAAGGAGCGCCTGATCAGCCTGCTCAATAAACTGCTGGCTGGTCAGGGGGCCGCCGGCGTAAATACTCATGCCGATACTGACTGTGAGCCGCCCGCCGGGTAGGTG
>JAEZQV010000382.1 GCA_023441125.1 Bacillota bacterium | reverse complement strand
TTAAATCCGGAAGTACGCCGGGAATAATGATAGCTAACCAATTTCCAAATAAAATACCGGCTACACTAAAAAGAAAGCAAATCACGGCAATTACCAGATTGGAAAGCCGACTAACGTGGATATTACGAATACCGTAAGCGATACCCACACCTAAATTATCCACACTGGAAGAAATAGCAAAACCCAGAATTAAAAACCATTCCATATCGTTCTAGCTAACACCCCTTGCTTACACGTGTAGAGTCTATCCCAACTAGTTTTTATTGGCCCATCACATATTATTCGAAAATATTATACCGGTGCATGCTCCAATCAACTTTTCTTGCGACCAGATCTACACAAAACAGGAAAGTGCCTTAGCTTTATTTTATTGTCAATGCGGTTTTTATGCTTCTGGCAGAAAACAAGAGCAGCGCGATTTCCGTATACCGGCTATAGCGCTGCTTTTAGCAAATACTTGCCCCTGATAGCGTTAACAGACCGCCCTGGTCTGCAGCACAAAATCATAGCCTTGCTGGAGAGCAGTCTGGTTTGCGGGCAGAATTCCAGGCTTTGCCGCAAATTTTTGGGCAAACGCCTTCAGCAACGATGCTTTGGCCACCACGCCCGTGGCCGCCAGCAACGCCCCCAGGGCCACCATATTAATCATTTTTATATTGCCCAGTTCACTGGCGATTTCGTTAATAGGTACACAATAAGCCTGAAGATCGTCCCGCCGCACCGGTTTCGTCACCAGGGAACTGTTGACGATCAGCACCCCGTTGGCTGTTACCGCCGCCTCGAATTTGTCCAGGGATGGCAGGTTCATGATAACCGCCGCCGTTGGCTGGGTGACAATGGGCGCCCCTATCGCCAGCTCGCTGATGATAACCGAGCAATTGGCGGTACCGCCCCGCATTTCCGGGCCATAGGACGGCATCCAGGACACGCTCTTATTTTCCAGCATCCCGGCATACGCCAGCAGCTGGCCCATAACCATAACGCCCTGGCCGCCGAAGCCCGCCATAATCATTTCATGTCGCATCCTGCCACCCCCGCAGTGTCTTTATATATCCCCAGCGGAAACTGGGGCAGCATATTTTCCTGCAGCCAGGCCTTGGCTTCCAGCGGGGACTTGCCCCAATTGGTGGGACAGGTGGCCAACACTTCCACCAAGGAAAAACCGGCGCCGCGGATTTGCACTGCAAAAGCCGTTTTAATCGCTTTTTTTGCTTTCGCCATATTGGCCGGATCATTGACGGCAACGCGGGCAATATATTTTGCCCCGTCAAGGGTTGCCAGCAGCTCGGCCAGCCGTATCGGCGCCCCGGCGGAAGAAAGCTGGCGGCCGTACGGCGAGGTTGCCGTTACCTGATTTACCAGCGTCGTTGGCGCCATTTGACCGCCGGTCATGCCGTAAATCGCATTATTCACAAAGATTGTCGTTATTTTTTCGCCCCGCGCCGCTGCGTGCACGACTTCCGCTATGCCGATTGCGGCAATATCCCCGTCGCCCTGATAAGTAAATACGGTTTTGGCCGGCTGTACCCGCTTAATACCGGTGGCTACCGCCGGGGCGCGGCCATGAGCCGCTTGCTGCGAATCCACGTTAAAGTACTGGTCTGCCAACACCGAGCAGCCAACCGGTACAACGGCAATGGTCTCTTTTTGGATTGCCAGTTCATCAATGACTTCCGCCACTAACCGGTGAATTATGCCGTGCTGGCAGCCCGGACAGTAATGGGTAGGCACCTCCGCCAAAGCCTGCGGCCTGGCAAACAACTTTACCGCCATGGTCATTGGCCCTCCTTTGCTGCGAAGATGTCCGCAATTTGCGCCAATACAGCCTGCGGGTCCATCAGCACGCCCCCGGTACGGCCGTAAAAATAAACGGGCCGGGAACATTTAATCGCCAGTTCCACATCCTCCACCATCTGTCCGGCACTAAGCTCAACAGTCAGCAACGCGAAGGCGGTTTTGGCCGTTTTGGCCAGGGCGGCCTTTGGGAACGGCCACAGGCTAACCGGCCGGAATAAACCGACCTTATAGCCTTGGGCCCGGGCTAATTCCATCGCGGAATACGCAATCCGCGCGGCTATGCCATAAGCCACCAATATCAACTCGGCATCTGCCGTCAACGTTTCCTGCCAGCGCACTTCCTTGGCCTGCAGACAGGCATATTTTCTCTGCAGCGCCTGGTTTACTTCCTCCAGTGCCTCCGGATTCAGACGAAGCGTATCAATCCGGTTCGGCTGCTCACGGTCGCCCATGCCGGTGGTCGCCCACGGCTTTGCCACCGCAATGACGGGCAGATCCTGAAAGTCAACCGGTTCCATCATTTGTCCCAGTGCGCCGTCGCCTAAAAGCATGACCGGGTTGCGATATTGATCTGCAAGGTTAAAGGCCTGCACCGTCAGTTCCGCCATTTCCTGCACACTGTTGGGCGCAAGGACGATACAATGGTAGTCGCCGTGACCGCCGCCTTTGGTGGCCTGAAAATAATCGCCCTGCGCCGGCTGAATGCCGCCAAGGCCCGGCCCGCCCCGCATAATGTTCACAATCACACAGGGCAGTTCAGCGGCGGCAATGTAGGATAGGCCTTCCTGTTTCAGACTGATTCCCGGACTGGACGAGGATGTCATTACCTTGCCGCCGGCACCGGCGGCGCCATAGACCATGTTGATGGCGGCAATTTCACTTTCCGCCTGCAAAAATACCCCGTCAACCTGCGGCAAACGCTTTGCCATATATTCGATCAACTCGGACTGCGGCGTGATCGGATAGCCGAAGTAATACCGGCAGCCGGCGATTACAGCCGCTTCGCCGATGGCTTCATTGCCTTTCATCAGTACTTTTTCCGCCATGGGCCCACTCCCTTTCTATTCATAAATTTCAATGACCACGTCCGGACAGCTTCTGGCACACAAAGTACAACCGACGCACGCCGCAGGGTCCGGGCAGGTAGCGGGATGATAGCCTTTGCTGTTAAACTCGGCGGACATAACAATAAGCTGTTTGGGGCATGCGTCAGTGCACAGCTCGCAGCCTTTGCATTTCTCTTCACAAAATACCGGCATTGGCATACTTGCTTCCTCCTTTCGATGAAAACATTACGAAATACAGCCTCCTTAAGCTGCTCATCTGTCGCCGGCTTAAGGACGTTTATTGCTCTTGCGCCAGATTCCCAGTGCTTCGGCGCCCCTGATTAACTCTTCGCGAAAGACCGGATGCGCAATGCTGATTAACCGTTCAGCCCGTTCCCAGGTAGAGCGCCCGGCCAAATCAGCCACACCCCACTCTGTCACAAAATAGTGCGCCTGCGTGCGGGGATCGGTCACTACCGAGCCGTGAGGCAGCTTGGGCCGGATTCTTGACTGCATTTGTCCCGTTTTTTTATCCATAAAAGTAGCAGTAAAGCAAATGAAACTTTTCCCGCCTTGCGCACTGTAGCCGCCGGTCAAAAAATCCAGCTGCCCGCCGGTGCCGCTCAGCTGGCGGCTGCCTGCCGTTTCGGCCGTCGCCTGCCCCAGAATATCAATTTCAACGCAGTTATTAATGGTAATGAGTTGCTCGTTTTGGGCCATAATATACGGATCATTGGCGTAGCTGACCGGCACAGACAACAGGGAACCGTTGCCGGCTGTCCACGCGTACAGGTCGCTGCTGCCGGCGCAGAAGGAAAAAACGCTGTGGCCTCTGTCAATATTCTTTAGCGCATTGGTTATCTTCCCGGCCCTGGCCAGCAGCATATAGGCATCTACCAGCATCTCCGTATGTATCCCGAGATTTTTGAGATCCGATTCGGCGATCATATTGCCCACGGCATTGGGCAAGGCGCCGACGCCCAGTTGCAGAGTGGCGCCATCTTTTATTTCCCGGACAATAAACCGGGCAATCTGTCTATGGATGTCGTCAGCCGGCGCCGGGGTAATGACCGGCAGCGGGGGGTGATCGCCTTCCACCAGATAATCCACATCGCGGATATGAATCCGGTCTTCTCGGCCGCTGATAACCGGGAGCTGCCGGTTGATCTCCAAAATGACTGTGCCGGCCTGCTCGGTAATGGCCTTAGAAGCGGAGTTCGTCAGGGAAAAATTAAAGTAGCCGTTGGCATCCATCGGCGCTACCGCCAGTACGGCGACGTCCACTTCCAGGCTTTTGCGGTAATACAGCGGCAAGTTCCGGTAAATCATCGGAATATAATTACACAGTCCCCGATCGCTTAACTGGCGCTCATAACCGCTAAGATGCCAGCTATTGTAACAAAAATGCTCGCGCAACGGATCGGCCTCGACCACGGCCAGCGGACTTAACCGGAAACCGCCCCGTATCTTCACATCTTTTAGTTCATCTTTGCGCGCGGCCAGCGCCTGATCCAATAAAACAGGTTGTGACAGGGCAAAGCTGTAATCCACCCAGTCGCCTGATTTGATTACTTTAACCGCCTGGGGCGCCGTAACGGACTTAGCCTGATATTCCTGCTTGAGACTCATTGCCATTCTCCCCCATTATTGCCTGCCTGCTTGCTCGGGACCGCCGCCAACCTTGGTATTCAGGGTGCTGTGCTTACGGCTGTAGGTGAAATACACGATCATCCCGACAACATACCAGGCGCCAAAAAACTCCATGGTTTGGACCGGCAGATTGGCAATCAGGTAGCCGCACAGCAACACGGCCATTGGCACTACCACGCCGACGGCCGGGCACCGGAACGGCCGGCTAGCGTCCGGCTGGGTCCGGCGCAGCACACCCACACCCAGCGCAACTAAAATGAACGCAAACAGGGTTCCCATATTGCAGAGCTCGGCAATGATGTTAATAGGCAGTAAGCCGCTCAGCACACTTACGACACAGCCGGCCAGCAAGGTGATGATATGAGGGGTGCCGTAGCGGGGATGGATTTTAACCAGGCTCTGCGGAATCATTCCGTCCCGGGCCATTGCCAAAAACACGCGGGTTTGCCCGTACATAAAGACCAGGAGCACGGTCGTAATGCCGCAGATGGCTCCCAGCGCCACGAGAGCGCTGCCAAAGTTCATGCCGATCGCCCGGAGGGCGTACGCCACCGGCTCGCTGTTATTCAGCGTTGAATAGGGAACCACCCCGGTCAGCACAGCCGCAACGGCAATATACAGCACGGTGCAGATAACCAGCGAACCGACAATCCCGATCGGGACATCCCGGTTGGGATTTTTGCATTCCTCCACGGCAGTCGACACTGTGTCAAAGCCGATATAGGCAAAAAATACGATGGCGGCGCCGGCAGCCACGCCGCTCCAGCCAAACGGCAGGAACGGCTGCCAGTGTACCGGATCGACATGGGGCGTGGCCACAAACAGGAAGAAAGCGATACAAACCAGTTTAATGAATACCAGAATTCGATTTAAGGCAGCGCTTTCCCGGGTTCCCAGCATGAGTAAGTAAGTGAGAAGACCGGTTATCAGCACGGCCGGGACATTCAGGATGCCGCCGTCGGCCGGCACAGCCGTGCAGGTCTTGGGTAACACAATACCGGCCGACTTAAGCAGGCCGACCATATAGCCGGACCAGCCGGCCGCTACCGCCGCCGAGCCGATTGTATATTCACAAATTAACGCCCAGCCGACCGCAAAGGCAACAATTTCCCCCATCGCGACATAAACAAAGGTATAGGCGCTGCCGGTTACCGGCACCATCGCGGCCAGCTCGGAATACGCGAGCGCGGCAAAGGCACAGGCCAGACCTGACAACACAAAGGAAAGCATTATTCCCGGTCCGGCGTAGGTTGCGGCGGCAACGCCGGTAAGCACAAAAATACCGGTGCCGATAATACAGCCGATCCCCAGGAGCACCAGGTCGGTCGCTCCCAAAGTCTTTCTTAGGGCAGTCTGTTCTGTCCCCCGGACCAGGGTCGCAATTTCTTTTTTACGAAACAAACTCATGCTTTGCCCTCCTTACTTATCTTTCTACAGGCAACAAGCCCCTCTCCGGCGGGGCTGCCGGCAACCGTTTTACTTATTGCAATTGGCTGCGGCCTCACTGGAGAGGGGAAAGAAACTTAGGGCAATAACGTTTTTTTCACTTTGCCGATGACGGCAACCCGCTCTTCGGCCAAAATATCGGCGGCTTTATAGGTCGGGATTCTATCCCGTTTGGCGATGGTGATGACCTTGTCGATGATATGGTAAATACCGTCTACTTTTTTTATGGCCCGCTCCCGTTCATAGCCGCCTTCCTGCAGTTCATCGGCCACATTGATAACCCCGCCGGCGTTGATAATAAAGTCCGGAGCATAGAGAATTCCTTTCGCCTCAAGCATATCGCCATGGCGCGTCTCTTTCAGCTGGTTGTTGGCCGCACCGGCGATGATACGGCACGTTAACCGGGGGAGCGTTTCGTCATTGATCACGGCCCCCAGGGCGCAGGGCGCAAAAATGTCGCAAGCCACCCCGTAGATGTCAGCAGGCGCCACTGGCTGAGCGCCAAAGTCAGCGACGCTGCGCTTGACATTGTCCTCATTGATATCGGTGACAATGAGGTTGGCCCCCTCCTCATGCAGATGCCGGCACAGCGTGTATCCCACATGGCCCAGGCCTTGCACAGCCACCGTTTTGGCCCGAAGAGAATCGGTTCCCCATACCTCCCGGGCGCACGCTTTCATGCCTTTCCAGGTTCCGTAGGCAGTGACCGGCGAGGGATCGCCGCTGGAGCGTTCAATCCCGCCAAGGCCGACAACATGAGAGGTTTCCATGCGGATATAGTCCATATCCTCCACGGTTGTTCCCACATCCTCCGCCGTGATATACCGGCCGTTCAGACTCTGGACAAAGCGGCCGAAAGCCCGGAAAAGGGCTTCGCTTTTATCGGTCCGGGAGTTACCGATGATGACGGCTTTGCCGCCGCCGATATTGAGGCCGGCGGCCGCGTTTTTATAAGTCATGCCCCTGGCCAGACGCACTACGTCGGTAATTGCGTCTTCCTCAGAGTCATACTGCCACATCCGGGTGCCGCCCAGCGCCGGTCCCAGCGTAGTGTCATGAATGCAGATAATGGCTTTTAAGCCGGAGGCCGGATCATGGCAAAAAACCAATTGCTCGTACCCATGCTGTTCCATCCTTTTGAAAATCTCCATATAAACCCCTCCTGTAAAGTTCAGTATGTGTTCTGATTATTACTAAACGCAAGAAATATGCCAGCAGACAAATACTGGAAGATCCTAGTGAAATCAGACCGGTCAAAAAAAAATCACTGCAATAGTTTGCAGTCCTTGCAATCTATTGCAGTGATAGTTTTTGCAGTGTTTTTTACACTGCGCTTGTCCCTATGCCATACTTTTCCAGTTTGTAATACAGGGTACGTAAAGAAATATCGAGCCTGCGGGCGGCTTCAGCCCGGTTGCCGCCGCAGTCGGCCAAAACCCTGGCGATCGCCCGCCGTTCCGCTGCTGCTACGATGTCCGTCAGTGAGCGGTCCGGCGGCAAGCCTGTGTTTTCCTCGGCCTTACCTAAAGTATTGGGTCCGGCCTCAGCTATAAGCGGCGGCAGATGAGCCGGCAGAATGGTATATTCATCAAAATGCATGACGATCAGGGCCCGGCTAAGAACATTCTCCAATTCCCGCACATTCCCCGGCCAACTGTATCCCGCCAGCAAAAGGGCTGCATCATCGCTAATCCCCTGCACGCTGCGCCCGTATTGCCAGTTAAGTTTGGTCAGCAAATGTCTGATTAACTGCGGCAAGTCGCCGCAGCGCCGGCGTAACGGCGGAATGAGGATGGGAAAAACATTAACCCGGTAGTAAAGATCATCGCGGAAAGTCCCTTTTTGTACTGCCGCCGCCAAATTCTGATTGGTGGCGGCAATCACCCGCACATCCAATTTGAGCGCGCGGACGCCACCGACCCTGATAAATTCTTTTTCCTGCAGCACCCGTAACAATTTCACCTGAATAGCCGGCGAAATTTCCCCGATTTCATCCAGAAACAGCGTCCCGCCATCCGCCTCCTCAAACAGGCCTTTCTTGCCGGTTTTAAGAGCCCCGCTGAATGACCCGGCCTCATAGCCGAACAATTGGCTTTCCAGCAGTGTTTCCGGTATGGCAGCGCAGTTCACCCGGATAAATGGCCGGTTTCTGCGCTGGCTGGCACTATGGATGGCATGGGCAAACAGTTCTTTTCCCGTCCCGCTTTCTCCCAGCAGCAGCACCGTGGCCGGAGTAGCCGCAGCCCGGCGGGCATTTTCCACTACTGCCCGCATGGCCGTCCCCTCGGCTACGATATCGTCAAAGGAATAGCAGGCCGGTTCCGGCAAACGCGTTACCCCGGCAAAATCCTCGATAAAGAATTTAAACTCCGAAATATCATGCGCCATCGCCACACTGCCGCACAACTGGCCGTCGACAATCAGCGGCGCCGCGTTAATGATGACGTCCCGGTTGGCGGGCCCTACCCGCAGCGGCACGCCCCGCACCGCTTCCATGGACTGCATAACCCGCAGATGCACGCTTTCTCCCTGCCGAATGTCCACGGTGGGCGACTTGCCCATCACTTCTTCCCGGCGCATGCCAATCAGCCGCGTATAGGCTGGATTGACCATGATAATTTTGCCCTGGTCATCCACCACGGAGATAACGTCCTGCGTGGCATTGATAATCGCTTCCAGCAGGTTTTTCATGGCTTTGACGCAGGTCATTTCCTCGGCCAGCCGGCAGACCTTGGTTATATCTCTAAACACGGCCACCGCGCCAACGATCCGGTTGTCTGCGTCCCGTACCGGCACCCGGTTGGTCAGGATACAGCTATCACCGATATCCTGCCGTTGGTTGAGCTCAGGCAGTCCGGTCTCCAGCACGCAGTGCAGGCGCGAATTGGGAATAATGTCCGGCGCATACCCGCCGCAGGCCTGCCACGCCGCAATTCCCAAAAGCCGCTCGGCTGCAGCATTAAACAGCACAATCAAGGCGTCTTTATTTACCGCCACAATCGCATCATGGGTTGAATTTAAGATATCCTGCATTTCCCGGCTGCTGATACTCCAATCATTGCGGGTAGCCAGTTTATGTACGTTCGCCACATACATCAC
>JAEZQV010000376.1 GCA_023441125.1 Bacillota bacterium | reverse complement strand
GCTTATTCCTGGGCTGTTGAGTTTGATAAACAGATCGCAGCGGCATTAGTAAAGCGGGAGCATGCAAAACTGATTGCTTATGATGATCTGCCTCATGCCCTTACCGCTGTTCCGACGAATGAACACTATTTGCCTATGTTATATGTAGCCGCCTTGCAAGAAGAGCAGGACAGGCTGCACTTTACCTGTACGGACATACAAAATGGTTCAATATCCATGCGCAGTTTTATAATTGATGCCTGAGGGAGTGCGGGCAGAGGAAAAAATAGCAGCATAGAGTTATACACTATGCTGCTACCTTTTTCTGTTTTGCAGGCCGCATTGTACTTTGCAATCAAGAAGACAGGGAACTGTTTTGCTGGTTTCTTTGCTGGCTAATCAACAAAGCTCTCTTTGGCCATTAAGCAATGCGAGACTTTACCGTATATAACCTTATGATGTGGGGTTGCTGTTTAACTCCAGGTATTTTTTGCCCCAGTCGCACACGATACTTAATACTGGCATAAAACTTTGTCCTATTTCAGTAAGAGAATATTCAACCTTAGGCGGAACTTCTCTATAGATCTCGCGATGAATTAACCCGTCCCGTTCAAGTTCCCGCAACTGCTGGGTAAGTATTCCCTGTGAAATATCCGGTAACAGTTTTTGCAATTCATTGAATCGTTTGGTTCCACTGCTAAGCTGCCATAATATGGATAGCTTCCACTTGCCGGCGATCATATTTTGGACGACGATTACCGGGCAGGGGTCAGGCGATTTTGCCATGATGTGTTTCTCCTTCGTAATAGTACTATTTTCAATAGTATATAATGAAATCCTATGTACCTGCAACTGTTTGCAATACTATTGCAAACAGTTGCAGGTATATTAAAACAACAAACCGAAAGAGACTATAAGTATTGGTGCCGGCAATTATTTACCCGGATTGCCGGCATGTTTGAAAAAAGGAGAATTTATCATGTTTAAAGAGATGAGACGTAAAGAAAAACAGCTTTCCAGCAACGATACAGTTAAAATTATTATGAATGCGGAATTTGGAAATTTGGCGACCCTGGGACAAGACGGCTACCCTTACGCCGTGCCGCTGAATTATGCCTATGAGAACGGAGCAATCTATGTTCACTCCGCCAAAGCCGGCAATAAGTTAGAAAATATACTGCAGCACAATAAGGTTTGTTTCTCAATTGTTGGTTATTCTAAACTACTGCCTGAGAAATTCGATACAGAATATGATAGCGCCGTAATCTATGGGAGGGCGGTGGAAGTTACCGATGAAGCCGAAAAGAAGCAGGCGCTTGCTTTGTTGATAGAGAAGTATTCGGGCGGATATCTCGAACAAGGCATGGCTTACATCGAAAAAAGTAACAAGGCAACTGCCGTTATTAAGATAGAAATTGAAAAAATGACCGGCAAAAGAGGACGGTAGCGGCAGAACTGCCATTGTTTTATTTACTTGCGCTTGACAGGATGATGCCGGCTGGCTATAATAAAACCAAATTAGTGTATATGCACATATGCACACAAGCCTAATGCTCAGGCAATAATAAATGAATAGGCGGGTGTTGAAAAAATGGATTCATTAGCAGCACAAATAAAGAATGCCGCATTGCAGCTGGGGTATGAAAAGTGCGGTATCATTAAACTGGCTGACATGGTTGGCTATGCAAGCAGACTGAAGGAGCGGGGAGAGCAGGTTCCGGCAGCCAAGGCGTTTGATGAAAAGCTGTACCGTTTTGCTGATTTGCAGAAACAGTATCCATGGGCAAAGTCTATCGTCGTATGTGTAAGGCCGTTTGGCAAGTACAAGGTACCGGAGCATTTACAAGGGATGGTTGCCAAATACTACTTATTTGACAGCCGGCGGGATGAGCGTTCCCGGGAGTTGCAGGACAGTTTGCAATTTGAAGCGTATCTGCAAGGGTTGGGGCTTAAAACCGAGACGGAACGAAAATTCGGTGTCACCGCCTTGCGCTGGGCGGCATTAAAAGCCGGGCTGGGATTAGTGCGCAGAAATAATTTCTTTTATACCGAGTCAGGCTCTTGGGTGAATTTAGAGGCCTGGCTGATTGACCGGGAACTGACGGCAAGCGAAATACCAACCTTGCGGGACTGCCCGGAAAACTGTAACCGGTGCGTCAAAGCCTGTCCAACAGCTTCGTTATCCCAGCCCTATACCATGAACCCAATGTCCTGCGTTTCCTTCCTGACCACCTTCGGCGGCCGGGATTTGCCGCATGATCCGCACCGTGAGCAAATCGGCTGCTGGGTATACGGCTGTGACGCCTGTCAGGATGTTTGTCCCATGAATCAAAAGTGCTGGCAGGGGACAGAGGAGTTTCCCGCACTGGCAGAGCTAAGCCGGCAGATATCCCTGGAAAAAATTCTTAAGCTGGATTATGATTTTTTAGAACAGGTTATGCAGCCTAAATTCTGGTATATCGATAAACAGGATGTCTGGAAATGGAAAGTCAATGCCATTAATGCTATGACAAATAATTATCAGGAGCACTATAAAGATTCTATTTATGCTGCCTGTAATGACAGTAATGAAAAGGTACGGGAAATGGCCCGGTGGGCGATTGAAACATTAAATTTGTAATGGCAGCTTTCATTTTTGGTGCCTTCGACACATTATTGAGCGTTACAAATGGTATAATATAAACATAGCGGCAGAAAATGAAACTTGTCCAAGCGGAGGCTTATATGGAAGAGAAATTAAATGCATTGACACACGGTTTCGGAACTGTTTTGGCCATAGCCGGACTTGTTGTTTTGCTTATGTCCTCCCGGCTGCACGATGACATATGGCACTTTGTCAGCTCCAGCATCTATGGCACATCGCTGGTGCTACTGTTTCTGGCCTCGACGCTGTACCATAGCTTCCGTAATGAAAGAATTAAATATATTTTTAAGATTTTGGACCATACAGCGATTTATCTGTTAATTGCCGGAACCTATACTCCTTTTGCCCTGGTACTGTTCCGGGGGGCACTGGGATGGACCGTCTTCGGGGTGGTTTGGGGCTTGGCCTTGATTGGCGCTGTTTTTAAGATTTTTTTTGTGCGGCGGTTCAAAACTTTATCAACGGTCTGCTATCTTATAATGGGCTGGCTGATAGTTATCTTTATAAAACCGCTTATTGCCGCATTGCCGCCCGGCGGATTATACTGGCTGATCGGCGGCGGCCTCTTTTATACTGTCGGCGCGTTATTCTATCTTTACCGCCGCTTGCCTTACAATCATACGATTTGGCATTTGTTTGTCCTTGCCGGCAGCGCTGCTCATTTTATAACCGTCTATTGCTATATTAATACCTAGCGATACCGGAACTAGCCCCCATCTGTGCGTACGCCGCCGGATGGGGGTTGTTACTTACGGGAACAAATCATTGACATGTAAAGTGTCACATATTATTATGACAGCAAGCTTGCAGTCCTTGCTGCAGGCTTGCGCCACTGTTTTTGTGACTAATGAGCAGGCTAGTGGCCAAACCCGTCCCGGACAGAAGATTAGCCGGGTCGATATTGCTTTAGCTGCCGGCAGTGCGGCCTTAATCAGGGAGCCGCTCGTACATAGCCGTCCTCAACCCCTGGTTGCCTGGTAAGGACAGAAGTGCGAAATTGACCGGGAGTTCCGTACATAGTCAGCGTTTTTGAGAAAGGAAGTGGCTAGCAATGAGAATCGGTATTTTAACCTGTTCGGCCGCAACACAGGAGTCTGCTTGTTCGTCTGTCAGCTGTCTCCATGATTTACGCAAGAGAAAGGGTGCTTTCAGCAAATATGACAGCGGGGAGAGTCTGGACCTGATCGGCATTATCAACTGTGCCGGCTGTCCAACGCTTGCCGGGCCTGAAAAACTTTTGAACAGAATACGGGCCTTGGCGGAATTCCGCGTGGACGCCATTCATTTTTCGTACTGCATGGATGCGCTGTGTCCTTATAAAGCCAAGTATCGTGCGTTATTAACCGAGCAGTTTCCTGATATTGAAGTTGTAATTGGTACGCATGATGCCCATGTCACTCATGACCAATTTAGAGAAAGCGTTAAAGAACTATTTTGCCAGCCGAGACGGACGATGGTTGATGTTATAAAGGGACAATGACACTAGGCGGCAAGCCCTGGCCAGAGCCAATCGTTTCCCCGGCGATGCAGGCAATTTGCGATTGTATCACAAGACATCTTGTCAGGGGACGGGCGGGCCGGCGCCGGCCCGCACCGGTACGATTTGCCGTAAACAGTAAAACAGAGGTGTCACCGTTTCGCCGGCGGTGGCACCTCTGTTTTTTAGTTCATTTGGCCGTAGCCTTTAGAAAAGGCGAGATTTTGCGAGAAGGTATGACCAATCCGGTCTAAGAAAGAGCAAGATACGTTACAATTAACTTGACAAGTCAACAATGGGTAATTATACTAGAAACTAGTTTGAAGGTAATGATTATCACTATCAATTTAATAATGATTAATGCTTTTTTTACGGTTTTTTCATTGTTACTACTTGCCAAGGAGTGGTGTTCTTGTGGATTTTCTAGCACATGGTGCCGAACTGTTTCTTAAAGGCGGTCCTGTTATGTATGGTTTGTTGCTCTGCTCGCTGATCGTGGTAGCCATTGCGGCTGAGCGATTCTTATATTACCGTCATGTTACTTTAAAAATGCCGGTATTTCAGGAAAAAATACAGCGGCAGCTGGAACAGCACCATATTGAAGAGGCAGAACAAGCCTGCGAACAGTCACCGGCGGTGATTGAGCAGGTAGCTGCTGAAGGGCTAAGGGCTTACCGCCGCGGACGGAATGTTGAAACCGCCCTGGAAAATGCTGCGGCCTTTGCTGCAGCCCGCCTTCGAGCGCGGCTTAATTATCTTAGTGCCATTGTTACGCTGGCGCCGCTGCTGGGGCTTTTAGGAACGGTTGTCGGCATGATCGACTCGTTCAGCGTTTTTAATGTGCAGGCCGGTGAGCCGGCAGCCATCACCGGCGGGGTCGGCGAGGCCTTGGTTGCAACCGCAACCGGTCTATGTGTCGCCATGATCGCATTGATAGCCCATACCTATCTGGCGCAGCGCCTGGACGCTTTAATCACCGATATTGAGCAAGCGGCGGCTGTACTTATGGACTATCTGCCGCAGGAAGTAAAGCGGAGGGATATGCATGAAATTGCGTAGTTTGCGGTTAACCGGCCAGCCGCAGCTAATGATTGTGCCGATGATTGATATTATTTTCTTCTTGCTGGTCTTTTTTATGATGAATACTCTTTATATGGTGGCGCAGCACACAATTCCGGTAAATCTGCCGCAAGCGGCGACAGCTCGTCAGGACAAACCGCATAATACGTCAATTACCGTTCGGGAGGATGGTAGCGTCATGTTTGAAGAGGAACTGGTGCCGTTGGCCTTATTGGCCAAAAGAGTCGGCGTTGCTCTGGCCGAAGAGCCGGAAAACGTATTTGTGCTGCGGGCTGATAAAACAACCGATTATGAAAAAGTTGTCACCGTGCTTGATGAACTTAAAATGGCCGGTGCTCACCGTATTGCTATTGCTACCGAGAGGAAGGCGAAATAGGCGAAATGGCACATGTTTTTTTTGGGCGCAAGGCAATTGCTTTCTCAATAGTACTTCACCTGCTGGGCTTTCTTGTGGCCGGGTATGTTGTGGCCCGTATGCAGGAAATGCCGCCGCTCAAAGAAGAAATCATGGAGTTTGACGTAATCGGGGCGGCTGCCGGCAACCCGGAGTCCGAACAAACAGCGGTATTGCCGGCGCCTGCGCC
>JAEZQV010000307.1 GCA_023441125.1 Bacillota bacterium | reverse complement strand
GCTGCGCAGTTCTTCGCGGGTGGCCGGCACAGCCGCCAGGCCAACGGTAATAACCGAAGCGTCCGCCGGCAGAGAGAGGCGGCAGACACCAAACAGAAGGACTGCTGCTAGGAGACCGCCGGCAAGCAGGCCGGGCAGACGGCCCTGCTCCCCGGTGCGGCGGTGATGCCAAACGACGGCCAAACTGGCGGGGATCAGCAGCAGGAGAAATGTGATGCCCCAGATGCCGGTCAGGGAAGCCAGCTGAATGACCGGCAGATTGAAAACCTGCGTATAGGCCAGGCTTTCAAAAGTACCGAACGGGGAAAGCAGGGAACGGACAAACTCGTACGCTGTCCAGGCGACGGCAAAGGCGAAGGGGGCGACAGACCGCCTTAAGGAATGGGCGGTTGTGCGAAACAGTAAGACGGACACAGCAAAGGCCGCCGCATTCAGTGCAATGGTGCCGGCAAACAGCAGCGGCGGCAGATAGCCGAACTGATTCATGGCGCCGAGGACGAATGCGGTGAATGCAGCCAGAGCTGCCCACGGGGTCCGGGACCGCAAGGCCAAAAGGCATACCGGCAGCGGCGCCAGCCAGGTGAGCAGCCAGTAATCGTAAAAGCCTGTGGAGAAATAGAATAGCATGGCGCTTACGCAAACGGAAAATAGCGGGGAAAGAAGGAGTTTTGCAAGCCGTGCGGGCATGGTAAGGCCCCCTTTGTGATACTCTTATGATATTCTCCGGGCGGCGCGAAAAACCCTCTGCCGGCTGGAGCCGCAGAGGGTTCGCCCTTGTCAGTGCTGATTAGCCGGCTGCTTGCCGGCTGAAACGTGAGCCGCCTTTAGGGCTTTTCATACAAAGCCAGCTTAACTCCCAGACCGATTAGAATTGAACTGAACAGGCGCTCAAGCCATGGGCCGACGGCGCTGTTAGTTTGCAAGGCCCGCGTAAGCTTGGCGGCTAACAGTACAAACAGGCACTCAATGGGAAACCCTATGAGAATTACCAGTATCCCTAAACCCGCTAATTGAACTGGCACGGCAGCAATTTCGGGGCGAATAAACTGCGGTAAAAACGCCATAAAGAAGATAGCCACCTTGGGATTAAGAATGTCAATCAGCATGCCCTGTTTAAACGCCTGCCAGGGTGAAAGCCGCTCTGGTGATTCGGCAGACAGCCGCAAACCTGCCTGCGGGGAGCGGAAATTTTTTATTCCCAGATAAACCAGGTAAGCGGCACCTATGTATTTCACGATAGTAAAGGCTGTTACCGAGGTGGCAAGTATGGCCGAAAGGCCCAATGCGGCGGCTGAGACGTGAACTAATGCCCCGGTGCAAACGCCGGCGGATGAGGCGATGCCGACAGCCTTGCCATTGGCAAACGTTCTGGACAGGATGAAGAGCAAGTCCGGTCCGGGAGAAAGATTTAAAGCGAGGGCCGCCGATAAAAACACGGTCCAATAGGCAAAATCCATGGGATCATCTCCTTATAGGCAGGAAATCGTTGTAATTTACTATATTACTTTAATCATTTGTAGTCAAGACCCGGGGAATGCCGCCTCGCCGGCGGACCGCATGATCTCCTCCCGGCGAACAGCCGGGGAGAACAGACGTAGTCCGTGCCTTACAGCCTGATAGGGCGGCTTGCCTTGACAGCGGGATTAAGAACCGATATATTTGATATGACTACATCTTCGGGCGGTGTGTGATGAAAAAAAATTCTTGTGAAGCCGATATGTGTGAACAGCTATGTGAACACCCTCAGACCATCTGTCTGGCCAAAAACGATATGCTGCCGACAGGGGAGGCACGGCAAATCACGGAACTGTTTAGGCTGCTGGGGGATATGACCCGGTTTAAAATATTGCAGGCGTTATCCAAACGGGAGCTGTGCGTATGTGATATCGCGGCGGTGCTGCAGATGGCGCAGTCGGCCGTTTCGCAGCAACTCCGGCTATTGCGCAGTGCCCGGCTGGTTAAGTATCGTAAAGAAGGGACGCTGGCCTGGTATTCGCTTAATGACGATACTATTGCCACTTTGCTGCAGCAAGGGCTGGATCATATCCGGAACAATCAGAATAGCTGATTTCGGCTGTTGTCCTGGCAAATACGGACATAAAAGGACTGACGGGCAAAGCGTCAGTCCTTTTTGCAGCGTACAAGCGGTTAGCGTATTTTTTGCATAAGCCGCATCCCGTTTAATGTTACCAGAATCGAGGAACCCATGTCGGCCAGCACCGCCAGCCACAGATCAACGAAACCGAGGAAAGTAAAGAAAATAAACAGCACTTTAATCAATACGGCAAACGCGATGTTTTGCTTGATGACCGCAACGGTTTTGCGGCTGAGGCTGATTACGTAGGCCAGCTTGCCCAGATCATCAGCCATTAACGCGATATCGGCCGTTTCCAGCGCCGTATCCGAGCCGGCTACGCCCATGGCTACCCCGACATTGGCGGCGGCCAGCGCCGGGGCGTCATTGACACCGTCGCCGACCATTACGACGGTGCCGTACTCTTTGGTCAGTTTTTGCACAGTCGTCACTTTGTCCTGGGGCAATAAATCACTGTAGTATGCATCCAGGCTGAGGTTTTTGGCGATGGAAGCGGCAACCCGGCTGTTGTCCCCGGTCAGCATGGCAATGTGTTTCATTCCGGCCTGACGCAATTCCCGGATGGCGTTTTTACTGTTGCCCCGCAGCGTGTCCGCCACGGCGATCAGGCCCCAGAGGGTCTCAGCCGAGCCAACCAGCATGACCGTTTTCCCCTGCTCTTCCAGCTGAACCATGGCCGCCTGCGTGTGCTGCAGGTTCAGGCCCAGTTCCTCAAACAACCGGCGGTTGCCGACATAGACCGTTTGGCCGTTGACATCAGCCTGTGCGCCGCGCCCCACCAGCGCCTTGAAATTAGCAGCCGGCTGCAGGGGGAGCTGCTTGGCTTTGTCAACAATCGCCACCGCCAGCGGATGTTCGGACCATTTTTCCACTGCCGCCGCCAGGGACAGCAGATCGTTTTCCCTGGTTTCGCCCAGCGGCAGGATATCGGTGACCACCGGACGCCCGTGGGTCAGGGTGCCGGTTTTATCAAAGGCAATGGCCTGAATGCCGCCCATTTGTTCCAGATAAGCGCCGCCTTTGATGAGGACGCCGTTGCGGGAAGAGTTGCCGATGGCCGATACAATGGACACCGGCGTGGAGATGACCAGCGCGCACGGGCAGGAAATGACCAGCAGCACCAGTCCTTTATAAAACCAGGGGGCGAACGGCTGGCTGAACAGCAGCCAGGGCAGGACCATAATGCCGGCGGCGGCAAGCAAAACGGCCGGAGTATAGTATTTGGCGAAGACATCGACAAACTGTTGGGACGGCGCTTTTTGCGCCTGGGCTTCCTCCACCAGGTGCATGATTTTGGCTAAGGTGGAATCGGCAGCTATCCGGGTGACTGCAATTTCCAGAGCGCCATGTTCGTTGACTGTGCCGGCATATACCGTATCGCCGGGCACTTTTTCCACCGGCAGCGATTCGCCGGTAATGGTGGCCTGGTTAACGGCCGACAGGCCGCTTTTGACAATGCCGTCCATGGCAATCCGTTCTCCCGGTTTGACAATCATGGTATCGCCAATCACGATTTCTTCCACCGGCAGCCGCACTTCCCCGCCGTTACGCCGTATCAGCGCCTCGGGCGGAGCCAGGTCCATCAAGGCCCGGATGGATTGACGGGTTTTATCCATGGTGTATGTTTGCAGGGTATTGCCAAAGGAGAACAAAAAAGCAACGGTTGCGCCTTCGCTCCACTCGCCGATGGCCGCGGCGCCAATTACGGCGACGGTCATGAGAAAATTCATGTCAAAGGTTAGGGAACGCAGGCCGTACAG
>JAEZQV010000286.1 GCA_023441125.1 Bacillota bacterium | reverse complement strand
GTCTTTGGCCGCGGCGATCACACTGGGCGCCGTATTGGCGGAACGAAGATCGGCCCGCAATTTGTCCAGGGTGGAACGCTCAGACTTTTCTGTGGCGATAGCCTGATCCAACTGCTGACGGGAACTGGCGCCGGCGCTGTACAAATTCTCCATACGCTGCCTGTCGGCCAGCGCCCGTTCCCAGGTGGCCTGGGCCGAGGCTACCTGCGCTGCGGCCGCGTCAATACCGGAGGGAGCGGCTACGGTGGCAGTGGCCAGATTGCTGCGGGACGCATTGGCGGCCGCTTGGGCTGCAGCCAGGGCTGCCTGGGCCCGGTCGCGGCGGATGATATAATCGGTGGGGTCAATTTCCAGTAAGACGTCGCCGGCTTTAACCATTTGGTTATCCTGAATATGCAAGGCTTTCACATACCCCTGCACCTTAGGGCTGATAACCACGGTACGGCCGTCAATCGCGGCATTGTCGGTCGAAACTTCGCCGCGCTGCGTGTAATAATAGGCACCGGCGCCGGCGGCGACCAGCAAAATGATCAGTATGACTTTCATAAATTTGGCAGTAAGTTTCATACAATCTTCCTTCCTTAATTGCAAGTAAGTATACTATTGAGCGGATAGTAAAGCGCCTACGATATTTTTGCCGTTTGGTTCTGCTTCATAATACCGTGCAGATAAACGTGAAAGGCATGGTCTACATATTCCGTATTGGCCTGCGCTGTTAAGGGGATAATTTTTTGAATGAGGGGTTTGGTGATAAAATAAAAGTTTAAAATTCCGGCGAGCGAAATGGCGGCATAGTTCACATTCAGGTCAGCCCGGAAATCGCCGGTGGCAATGCCTTCCTGCAGGGTGGCGCTCATGAACTGATATACCTGGGAAAGGTGATTTTCTACAATGGGGCCGCCATAGTTGGTGGGATTGGTGACCTCACTGGTCATGAAGCGGGCCAGGAACGGCCGTTGCGCGTGAATGCGGGCAATCTGATTGGCATAAAAGGTCAGCCGTTCAATGGGCGAGAGCGCGTCGTTGCTCCTGGCGAGGCGCAGCGCCTGCAAAATAGGCGAGAGCTGTTCCGCCAGCACGGCCTGATACAGGCCCTCCTTGCCGTTAAAATAATAGGAAATTGCCGAAACGTTAATTTGGGCGGCGATCGTCAGTTCACGGATGGATACAGCATTAAAGCCTTTGACCGCAAATAGCTGGGTAGCAGTCTCAATCAGTTTGACGCGAGTATCGTTTTCCAATCTTATCAACCTCTTTTCTTGATGGGAGGAGTTAGCACCAGGCTAACCCGATTTAAACAAACGATTGTTTGAATTGTAGCATGACTCGCCGGCTTTGTCAAAGAATTCCACACCGGGATAATTAATTTTGGCGCAGGAGCAGGGAGCTAAGGCGGCAACCGGTTAATTTATTGCGAATTGAACCGGTACCCTGTGCCCCATAGCGTCTCAATCAGCTCCGGATTGGCCGGGTCTTTTTCAATTTTTTTGCGCAATTTCTGGATGTGAACAGCTACGGTGGCCACCTCGCCATAGCATTCATCGCCCCAGATGGCATCAAAAATATGTGCTTTGCTGAATACGATATTGGGGTTGGCGGCCAAAAAGGTGAGCAGTTCATATTCTTTGGCTGTCAGTTGCACTTCTTTGCCGTTTACCAGCACTTTGTGAGATGCGGTATTGATTTCCAGGCCCTGATGCTGAATTATTTCCCACGAAGCGGTCACCCCTTTCAGCCGCTGGTACCTTTTCAGATGAGCCTGTATTCTGGCCACCAGTTCAGCCGGACTGAAGGGCTTGGTTATGTAATCATCGGCACCGACATTGAGGCCTCTGATTTTATCGATATCTTCCATTTTGGCGGAAACAACAATAACCGGGATTTCCTGATTGCGCCGAATCTCTTTGATAATTTCAAAACCGTCTTTATTCGGCAGCATCAAATCCACGACGACGGCATCATACAGGCCGGACGCCGCTTTCTTTAATCCTGCAAACCCATCCTGCACGATTTCTGTTTTATAGCCGTTTAGCTGTAAATAATCGCGTTCCAGTTCAGCGATATCCAGGTCGTCCTCAATAATTAAAATGCGTTTCATTGGCAACTCTCCCCTGTATTGTCCTGCCAGACCGGCAACTGAATCGTAAAGCAAGTGCCGGCGCTGACGGTGCTGGCGACGGTAATACTGCCCTGGTGGGCCTCAATCAGTTCTTTGGCGATGGCCAGTCCCAGCCCAGTCCCGGCCAGTTCTTTCGGCCGCTCGGTATGAACACGGTAAAAACGGTCAAAGACAAAGGGCAGCTTTTCGGCCGGAATACCGGGGCCGTTGTCGTGGATTTCAATACAGACAAATTCGTCCCGGCGCTTTAAAATTACCTGTAAGGCCAATCCGGCCGCCGGTCCATGCTGGACGGCGTTGTTGATGATATTATTAATGGCCTGGTGAAAGCGCTTGCCGTCCAGTTCAACCAGGATGTCAGCGTTGACCTGTGCTTTATAAACAAAGCAGATATCCCGCTCGGTAAAATCGCACTTATATTCCTCCATCAGATCGTCCATAAACGGCCGGATGGGCTGGCAGTGAAACTGAAATTCTAATTTCTGCATATCCAGCTTGGCAAACAGAAAAAGGTCGTCAATCAGCTTGTTTACGTAGACCGCGTTGTGATGAATGGTTTTCAGATATTTGTTTCTGGTTTCCGCCGGCCCGGCCGAATCGTCCAGGAGCGCTTCCACATAGCCCTGAATAGCCGTTATCGGTGTCTTTAGGTCGTGGGAAATATTGGCAATCAAGGCTTTGCGGTTTTCCTCGTACTCCGTCTGCAACTGTTCCGTTTCGTACAGCTTTGCGGCCATTTCATTAAAAGAATCAATGACAATACCAAGATCATTGGGGATAGTATTTTCGACCTGCACCTGATAGTTGCCGTTGGTTACTTCATCCAGGCCCTGTTTTAAATGTATCATCGGCCGAAAAATTCTTTTTTCTAAACGCAGCAGAAAGAAAAAATGAAAGATTTCTTTCACTACAATAAGGGTGGTGAAAAAAATGACAATATCCCGGTTACCTGCCCAGTGGAACAAAAGATACAGGATAATCAGGTTAAACAACAGGCTGACAGGACGCAGATAGCGGAAATATCGGTAGTGCTGCAGAAACGGGCCATGGCGGCGGCTATGATGCTTGTGCAGGTGCCGGTGAATTTCGGCGTGATATTCTCTGATTTGTCGGTATTGGTTACAGTGAGGACCGTATGGGTCTTGCGGCTTACGCATCAACATCACCTTTCTTATCGACACCCTTGCTCTCTTATTATATTGCAAAGGAATCACGGGCGCAAAACGATTCTGTGCCCGTGATTCGGTGTGGATTTTTGACTTTAAAAAAACTGCAGGCGCACCCGGCAGGCAATTGCCCGCTGCTGGCAAACTCTTTTGCAGGCGCCGCAGCGCCGGCATTTTTGCTTTTGGATTTGCAGCCCGTCATATTCTGTCTCTTCTTCAATTGCACCTGCCGGGCATACTGCCAGACAACGGCGGCATTGTGTGCACCGGGCAGGATACACGTAATATTGTTTGAGATTCATGGACAGATACCTTGTTAGTTCACAAACGACAGTTCGGCTTTGGCCGCCAGGGCATGCTGCCCGGCTTGGGGATCTGTCTGGGTGCCGTTGGCGGTGACCAGAATTTTTTCAACCTGGTAACTTTTATTGACGAAGATGGTGAGCAGTACATCGAGGTCTGCAGCAGCAGCGAACTCTTGCAGAAAAATGTGCCGGTGATGGTGGTGCGCTCCGCCATGGCTGGCCTTTTCCCGCAGCAGCTGCTGCATATTGTCGGGCAGATCGCCGGCCCGCAAGGAAATGACAATGGTTTTATCGGCCTGTTCTTCTACTTTCAGGGCATCCAGCAGACCCAGCGCGAAAGCTAAGCGGGCAAGTTTCTCTTTCAGGCCGAAGTGATGACCGGGGTGCGCGAATTCATGCCGGTGTTTCCCGTCTGAGCAGGACCGGGAGAAAAATCTGCCGCCATGTTCCTGGGGAGACGGTTGGCCTTCGCAGGCCAGCTCAGCCGTCATTTTTGCCTTGGTTTGCCCGCTGGCCATATTTTTTTCAAATTCATTCTGCAGGGAGAAAATCTTGACCTGGTCTTTAGCCAGTTCAGCCTGCAATACCCCGGTTACCAGCTCTTTGTTTTTCATGGTTTTCACAACGTCATACAACAGTGTAAGCTTGTTCATAATCTAACCTCCTTGGTTTGCTATGAGGTTATTATAAACAGAGAATTTAAAGCGGCTGTAAAGCGTTTTTAAAAATTTTATAAACACGCTTTAAAAGTTTTCTAAAAATAATCCATACCACCGGCCCGGCGTTTTATGCTGCCGGCTTTCCTTCGTTTATTCGCCGGCGGCAGCATACCGAGGCCATGGCGGCAAACGCAACACCGCTAACCAGCAAAATCAGGCTGTTGCGGTACAGCAGCGGAGAATAACCGGCGAGCATGAGTTCCCGGAAGGTGTCGGCAAAGTAAGTCAGGGGAAAAGCGCAGGCCAGGGCTTGGCCCCAGGGGCCCATCGCGGCCTGGGGCCAGGTATAGCCGGACAGGACAAACGCCGGCACGGTGTAGGCAATGGAGAATTTGGTAAAAGCTAATTCGGAGCTGCAGACCGAAGCAATAAAAGCGCTGAAGCCGGTCGCCGCCAGAATAAAGGCCGACGCTAGCCAAAACAGGCTGATGAGGGATGCCTGGCCGGGGATGGCGAAGAGACGGACCGCGGCAAAGACGGTGAGAAAGAACGCCAGTGTGGCTGCCAGCCAGTAGGCCAGCAGTTTACCGGTTATTAGCGCCAGCGGAGTTGTGTTGTGTAGTTCGGCCGGGTTTTGCAGGTCACTTTGCACACTGGCGCCGACCGCCAGGAAAACGCCCTGCTGAAAAGCGGCCATGGACAGGCCCAGCACAAAAAAGGCCAGATAGCTTTGGGTCGGGTTATTGAGCACCCGTAACCGGAAATCCACAGGATTTACTTTATTTGCTGCCGGGGCCGGCAGTTGCCCGCTGTTCATTGCCGCTAAGCCGGCCGCCGTTTCCTTGGCAAAGGTGGCGACAATTTCCTGCGCCGCGGTCGTTACCGTGTTGGCAATGAGAATATTGGCGCCATCGGCCAGTAAGAGCACGGTGGCCGAGCGGCCGGCTTTGGCATCCCGGGCGAAATTTTTGGGAATTTGCACCGCGGCTGCGGTTGTCTTTTCCCGCAGGCTCTGCTCCATATCGTCCTGCGTGGTTACGTACTCAATAACCTGAAACCGTTCGGAATCCTCAAAATCCTGCAGCAGCGAGCGGCTGAACTGTGTTTGGTCTTCGTCATAAACAACCAGCGGGACGGCTTTTATTGTATGGGTGCTATACAACATGGCAAACAGCATCAGGTACGCCAGCGAGGCGCCGAAAAGAAAGATAGCTCGCCGTCGGTCGGTGATGAACATATGCCGGAATTCCCGTTGGCAGATTTGCCGCCAGTTCATACTAGGACCTCCTTCGCGGGTTGACTTGCGATTTTTTTCCGGCGCTGGTCAAAAACAAAAATGGTGCATAGCCATAAGAAAGTGCCGCCGGCAAACAGGATCGCCGCATTTTTCAGCAAGGCCGGCGAATAGCCTGCCAGCAGCAGGTCGCGCAGCGGATCGGCCAGATACGTAAGCGGCATAAGCGCCGAGAAAAACCGGGCCAAGTCATTCATGGCCAGCTGGGGCCAACTGAGGCCGCTGAATAAAAGTCCCGGCATGAGATAGAGGAGCGGCGCCTGCAGGGCGCTGACCTCGCTTGGGGCCAGCGCCGAAAAAAACAGGCTGAGACTGACAACCAGAAAGGTGAAGGCACTGCCGATGAGAACCAGGCTGACAGGGCTGCTGCGGACCGGGACGGCAAAAACCAGTGTGACAATACCTAGTGAAGTTAAAAAAGCCCCCAGCGCGCCCAGCCAGCAAACCAGCAGCTTGCCGGTCACAAGGGCTGCCGACGAAGTTTGCTGCCAGCGGTCAAGCTGACCATACTCTTTCACGAGGAGCGTGCCGGCCACCAGCAGGATTGCAATCTGCACGCCGTTGGCCATGAGGCCGGCCAGCATAAAATTAGTATAGGCCGTAGTGGGATTATTGATAATCCTGACCCCCAGCTTAACCGGCGCGGCCGACCGCAATGCCGGAGCCGGCAGTTGGTTCACGGCTTCCAGCAGCTTTTGCCCGGTGGCCGCCGAGAATGTCTGGATGATTTCCTGACTGGAAGAGATTACGGTATTGGCGAACATGTTGTTGGCGGAGTTGGTTACAAGCAAAACCTCGGAGCCCAGCCCCAGTTTGATATTTTGCGCAAACCGGGGCGGGATGGCGATAGCCACCAGGGCTTGATTTTCCCGCAGGCACTGTTCCATGGCTTCCTGGGTTGTCACCTCGGCTACCACCTGATACCGTTCTGAATCCATATAAGCCTGGATTAAGGCCCGGCTGGTCGCGGTCTGGTCCTGGTCATAGATGACGGCGGGAATATATTTGATGACATTGCTGCTATAGACAGTGCCAAAAAGCAGGCTGTAGAGGAGGGGTATACCGAAAAGCAGCAGGAGGGCGGGACGTTTGCACCCGCATAAGGCCCGCAGCTCCAGCCGTATAATTTCTGTAAGTTTCATATTACTGCCCACCATCCAGCAGTTTAAACCGCATACCGGGACGGATTTTATCCGAGTTGATCTGGATTTTCACATTAAAAGTAATGATGTCGTTATCGCCGCGTTCGTTGGTAGCGCGGTAAGTGGCAAATTCGGCTTTTTTACTGATGTCAACGATGGTGCCGTTCAAAATCAGGCTGCTGTCCCGGCCCTGAATTTTCACCGGCTGCTGCAGGGTATAACGGGACAAATCGGTTTCCTTGACTTTGAGATTGAGCCAGTTGTCCAGCGGGTCCTGCAGCGCTACCAAGGGCATGCCCTGAGAGACCATGGCGCCTTCTTCCACATACTTAGCCGTAATAATGCCGTCAAAGGGCGCACGTATCTCCGTCTCATCCAGCGACACCTCCACTTGCTGCAGGGCGGCCTCCGCCTGGGCCAGTTTGCTGCGCATCGCTGCTTCATTGGCCGTATTTACATCGGTTTGCTTGAGACCGGCCGCGGCGGCGTTGACACTGGCCTGTGCCTGGCTGTAAGCCGCCTGGGCCACCTGATATTTGGTGCGATAGCTGTCAAATAGCTGCTGGGACACGGCGCCGGCAGCCAGCAGTTCACTAAACCGGTTGTAATCATTCTCAGCCAGGGCTAAATCCGATTTTGCTTTTGCCAGTTGGGCCTGAGCCGTGTCTACAGATGCTTTGGCGGTCTCATCCTGCAGACTGGTAACGGTGGCCGCTTGCGCTGTTTGGGCTGCCAGGGCTTTGATATTGGCTCTGGCCTGATTGGCCTGCGCGATAATTTCTCGGTTGTCGATGCGGGCCAGCACCTGGCCTTTGCTTACCCGGTCGCCTTCCTGCACGAGCAGACTGACAACCCGGCCCGGTATTTTGGAATTAATATCGACCTCTTTGGCCTCTGCGCGGCCCCAGACATCCGGGGCGGGCTGCTGACTGCCGCAGCCTGCCAGCTGTCCGGCCAATACAACCAGCAGCGTTCCGGCGGTTAGCCGGCGCAGCAAACTCGCAGCGGGTTTTAATGTAAGCATGTGTATTCTCTCTCCTTGCTTGTAATTTGTAATCAGCCGGGAATGCAGGTTTTAGCAACCCTTTAACGGCAATAAAGATTTACCGGCCAGAAAACGCAGAGGATTTATAGTACTTATCAGTACTATAAATGTATCATTGGTACTGAAAGCCGTTTTTAAAACGCGCAGAATGCGCGTTTACTTGGCTGGCGGGAACATAAAATCAAGTTTATTTCCGGCCTGTTTCCGCTGTTAACCCGTGGACAATGATATCTAACATGGCCGCCACGGCGTCGGGATAGGTCATGTTATTGTCGGCGAGAAAGCGGTAGCCGCTGAGGTTGTTCATGGTACTGACGATCATTTGCTGCATAACACTCAGGTTAACAGGCCGGACACTGCCGGCTGCCATTCCCTGCCGGAGCAGATTCATCACCCGGTCCATCCGTTCCTGGCGAAACCGGATGACTTTTTCCCACTCTTTCGGGTAGGTCAGCCGCAGGTCATCATAGACACGGCTGTGAAATGGCTCAAAGGTTTGCGGAGTGACGGTAAGGGCGGCTTGCAACTTTTCAAAAACCGGCCGCGTGGAATTATAAATTTTTTCTTCCTGCTGCCGAAAATCATCCAGGACAAGATCCAGAACCGTAGCGATCAGTTCATCCTTGGAAGAAAAATGCTCATACAGTGATGACTTGCTGATACTAAGCCGCTTGGTAAGGTCACTCATAGTAAATTTAAAGCCGCGCAAATTGACTTCTTCGGCGGCCGCCATAATAATCCGGTTACGCAATCATAGTCACCTCTTAACACTCAGTACCAAAACGAACCGTATTGGTATTGCTATTACAAACATATAATATTCCCTTTATTGGCAGATGTCAATGCTAAAATTCTTTTTACATTTATTCTTCTGGCTGCCAGCTTTTACAGACGTCCACCCATTCAATAGCCTGAGCATATCGGTAGAGTTCGTCGCATTTGAGCTCTATCGCCGAGTTACTGCTGCCGCAGGCGGGAAACACCGTGGTAAAGCGCTGCAGGGAAATATCCAGGCAGGTTTTAACGCCGGTCGGATTGGCAAAGGGACACACGCCGCCGACAGCATGTCCGGTCATTTGCGTGACTTCGTCCGCGGTAAGCATCTTGGGCTTTAAGCCAAAGTGGCGTTTAAACTTGCCGTTATCCACCTTGGCATCGCCGGCGGCTACGACCAGGATACAACTGCCGTCGGCAGGGCTTTGGAAGGAAAGTGTCTTGGCGATCCGGGCCGGCTCCACGCTCAGCGCTTTGGCCGCCAGCTCCACAGTGGCGCTGGAAACGGCAAATTCCTGCACGTCCTGTTCCCGGCCCAGGGCGGCAAAATAGGATTTAACTTTTTCTAATGACATCAGGCATGTCTCCTTTACAAACAGAATGGTAACACAAGCCGCACGGGCGGCTCGGTCAGTTGACGTTAGGCAGCCGGCAGTAAGGCCGGAGTTTACAAAGTTACAAAAAATACTGCTAATCCATATAGTAGCTCAATTTAAAAAAAATGGCAAATCAGGCACGAAAAAATCCCGCCTTGCTGCGGCGGGATTTTGCATTGGCAAACAGTAACCTGAATTTTTACAGCTTGACTGTCCGGGAACCACCCTTCATATCACTGAAAGTGGCCTCCGCATCGGCAATATAAAACAATTCAAAGATGGAATCATCCACGCTGTACAAATTTTTGAGCATCGGCATGGTGTCCAGTGCCGCCTGTTTGGTTTGCTTGGTGGAGTTAAACACCGCCTTGCCTTTTAAGCGTATCCATTCATTGGTTTTTGATGTTGTGCACACTTCAAAGTTCGGATTGGCTTTTAGCTGCCGGAAGACTGGCTTCTGATTACTGGTGCAAAAGTATAACTTGCCCTCAAAGTTCATAACAAAGCCAAAGGGCCGTACTTTGGGAATATCGCCTTCCACCGTGGCCAGGTAAAAAACCGGATTGTCTTTCAGGAATGTTAACACTTCGTCCATTACACAGTACTCCTTTTACTTTAATTTTGTTTATGGTAAGATTATACAATAAGGACACCAAGAATCAAGTATGCAGTTTTTTCTTACTTAGTCAGATTTTTATGAGTATTGGAGAATTTTCTATGGATAGCAGCCAGAATTTTATTGAAGAATTTAATAAATGCCCTATCGCGTATGCCCTAAAACTTATCAGCGGCAAGTGGCAACTGCCGATTTTGTGTATCTTAAGCCAAAGTACTGTAATGCGATATAATGAAATAAAAAAGAAAATTGGCGGCATAACCAATATGATGCTGGCGGAATCCCTGAAAGAGCTGGAGGGAAATGGCCTGATCAGCCGGGTTCAATATATGGAAGTACCGCCGCGCGTGGAATATTCCTTAACCGAGGCCGGCCGGACCTTGTTGCCGGCACTTGATCAGCTGGCCCGCTGGGGCAGTGCCCGGATGCAGTCGTGTGTAGCCCAGGCGGCAAAGCAAGGGTAAACATGGCGGACGCCGGCAGCGATTGCGTTGAAATTGTAAGCCGGTTGGCCAATGAGATGCGCATTTTACTAGGGAAAGGAAGGAGTGTATGCTGGAGATATATTGGGGTTGTTTCCTGTTTGGCGTGATCTTTGCAGTGGGGCTTCTCTTATTTGGCGATATTTTACATAGCGCTGCGAGCCTTTCCCCTGAGTTTTCTTTCGAGCCCTTAGCATGGTTGCAGCCGATGGTTATTGTCG
>JAEZQV010000266.1 GCA_023441125.1 Bacillota bacterium | reverse complement strand
CGATGCCGGAAGACAGCTTCTGGTTGGAAACCGGGCAATGGGCCACACCGGTCTTGGTGCTCGCCAGCAATTGTAATTCCTGTTCAGTAAAATGAATGCCATGCGCAAACCAAACATCGGTGCCAAGCCACCCCAGGCTCTCCATATAAGCAAGCGGCCGTAAGTTAAAGTGCTGCCGGCAGTATGCTTCTTCATCCTGAGTCTCTGCCAGATGGGTGTGGAGTCGTACTTTCTTCTCTCTGGCCAGGTTCGCCGTCTCTTTAAGCAGGTCAGCGGTAACGCTGAAGGGTGAACACGGGGCGAGCGCAACCTGACGCATAGAGTAACGGCGGTCATCATGGTACAGGTCGATCAACCGCTCACTGTCATATAAGATTTCGTCCAAAGTCTGTACCAGGTCATCGGGCGGCAGACCGCCGCTGCTTCGGCCTCTGGACATACTGCCGCGGGAGGCATGGAAACGGATACCCAACTGCTCAGCCGCCATAAACTGCTGATCAATAAACTGCCGGGAGCCGATTTTAGGAAATACATAGTGATGGTCAAAACAGGTCGTGCAACCGTACTTCAGCAATTCGCCCATGCCGGTGATGGAACTGTAATAGATACTTTCCGGCGTCAGTCCCCGCCATATTTCATATAGCGTACGCAGCCAGGAAAACAGTTCCAGGTTCTGCACCTGCGGCAAATTCCTGGTAAATGTCTGGTACAGATGATGGTGGGTATTAATCAACCCCGGGTAAACAATCATGCCGGCCGCCTGGATTACTTCCGCCGCGGCCGGACTCTCCGGCCCCAGATATTCAATGCGGTTATCCCGGATAAAAATATTCTGGTTTTCCAGCACTCGATCTGCGGCGTCCAGTGTAATTATGGCGGCGGCATTCTTTATTAATATGGTTGACATTCGGCATGGCTCCCTTCACGTTAAGGTAACACGCAGCAGGCGGCATTTTTATGAAGCAGTCTGACGCCGGAAACTTTATCTTTGTTAACCACTTTTTGCCATTGTTTGGCAAATTCATCTATTTTTTATGCAATGCTAATGACATTTAATGATATAATATTATCGTAGTAACCGGCTTCGCATTAGTAGTAAACTTCCAGTTTGGCCTGGTAGGTTTGGTTTTTACCCTCGCTAATCGCGCCGCCGGTTACTCCTTTGTTCTTAATTTTTAGGTCTTGATATTCGAGCGAGAATACTACATTTTTAGCAACAACTTTGGAGTAAGCCATAAAGAGGGCGTTGACGTTGTCACTGCCTTTATAATAGAAGTTGTACGGAGCCGAATTGGTATTGCAGACGGCAACCGTATCAAAGTTTCCCGACCCGGGAGCAAAGGCCCCCGGATCAATGCTGCGATATTGAACCATCCAGGCATCTGTACCGGTTTTGGCCGGGTTAACGATCCCCATAACCTGGTAGGCAATCGCCGGCATATCTTTGCTGTTGGTAACCTGAACCATCCAGGCTTTCGGATTTTTATCCAGACCGACACTGTCGCCGAGCTTTGAACCTACATAGTCGCCAAAAACCAGCAGCCCGCCGATTCTGGTATCAAAGCCGACAAGGTACCCTTCGGAATTGTTAAAGCTTTTACCGGGAGCAACATTCAGATTGGTATAATTGCCGGGAGAATCGCCCCAGTAATAGCCGGTTTTCATATTTACCTTATTTAGTGCCCAGTCGAATTGAGCGGTAGTAAAGCCGGAATTATCCGAGCTGTCTGAGCCCAATGAAGTACTGGGCCTGATATTGCCTGTCCAGCCGGTAAACTTGGCATCACCGATTTTTTTGATAATGGTAATACCGTCCTTGTTGCCTGGGCCGCCGATCATGCTATGGCTGAAAAAGTCAAGCGCCGTCCGGCCAATCCGCACCGAGTCCAGCCCCAGCACATTCTTGGCGGTAACATTGGCCAGATCAAGTTTTATATCCGAACCGGAACCGCTGTACTCCCCGGCCCGGGTATGTCCGTCGGTGCTAATCCGGCCTATCCAGGACCAGTTCTCGTTGATTGTGCCGCCAAACTTGATGCGTTGCCGGAAGTCAAACTGATCGGAGTGAGACAATTTCGCCGGCATATCGGCACTCGGGCTGTCGCCGACAAAACGCAGCCTGGTTTCGCCACTCACCCAGGTGTTGGTTTTTCTTTCGACCTTGGTCATGCGGACACCCAAACTGTTAAGTTCGGCTGCGAACTCAGCCGACAGTTTGTCAATCATGGCTTTTTGCGCAGCATCGGCCTGCCGGTATTTGTCGATTGCCTTGGAGACGAGAATGGCTACTTCATACCGGCTCATGGCCCGGTCACCCCGGAAGGTTCCGTCGCCGTCGCCCTCAATCAGTCCCGCTTTTGCCAGGTCAACAATAGCCTCGTAGGCCCAGTGCGTGGCAGGAACATCACTAAAGGATGCGTTAGCTGCATAAGCAGTAGCGATTACGGTAAGCGTTAACAAAACAGTTAGCGCAAAAGCTTTTACTGATTTTTTCATCGGCAAATCCCCCTATTAAATGTAGATTCTGGGTTTTCATCATTAGCATTGCACAAAAAGCAAACGAATTTGTCGAACACTGGTAAAAGCTTACTTTTGCCACTGGCGCCGGCAGGAGTTTATATTTTGAACCTGCCCACCAGCCCCTGCAGTTCAGCCGCCACATCAGCCAGTTTTTGGCTGGCAGCCGCGATTTCTTCCATGGCGGCCGATTGTTCCTCGGTAGCCGCCGACACCGTCTGGGTCTGACTGGAAATAGCCTGGCTGTTTGTGTCAATATTTCTGACGGCAGCGGCAATATGACCGCCGCAGCCGGCCATATTGTCAATCGCCGCTGTAATTGTCCCGATTCCTGCCGA
Source organism: Bacillota bacterium (assembly GCA_023441125.1). The sequence goes on along the minus strand of JAEZQV010000266.1, from coordinate 7,393 downwards.
CAAGCCGGCAATTTGCCGGATGATTTCATTAAAGGCGTCCCCCGCGGCCGTCACCACTTCGGTCCCTGACTTTACGTCAGCCGTACCGCTGTGCATAGCCTGAACGGCCAGTGCCGCGTCTGCCTGAATTTCGGCCACCAGACTGGTAATCTGCCGGGCTGCCGCCCGCGATTGTTCGGCTAAAGCCCGTACCTCGTCAGCCACAACGGCAAAGCCCCGTCCCTGCTCCCCCGCCCGGGCCGCCTCAATAGCCGCGTTGAGCGCCAGCAAATTGGTCTGGCCGGCAATGGCCCCAATAGCCCCGACAAAGGTGCCGATCTGTTGCGAACGGCCGCTCAGCGTCAGCACAATCCCGGCTGTATCGGTTACTGTGCTTTCAATCTTTGCCATCTGCTTGACCACGGAAGTTAAAAGTTTTTCCCCTTGTTGGGCAGCACCAGTAGTTTTTTCTGCGGTGGCAGTAACAGCCGCCGCCGTCCGGACCGTGTGGTCAATCCCGGCAGTAAGCTGGCCGACGGCGTTCACGGCAACGCCTACAGCGGCATTCTGCGCTACCGTGCCCTGGGCTGTCTGGGTAATAGCCGACGCTACCTGACCGGCAGCCTGCGCTGTTTGTTCAGAGGTCAGCATCAACTGCTGCGAAGCGGCTGCCAGTTGCCGGGAAGTCTTGAGCACCCTGCCAATGGTTGCGCTCTGACTATCCAGCATTTTATTAAAGGCTTGCGCCAGTTCACCGATTTCATCCTGAGCCGTAACTGCAATTCTTTGCGTCAAATCACCGCCCCCGGCGGCAATTTCATCCAGCCGGCCGGCGACATACTTAATCCGCCGGAACAGATAGCCGCTGGCGAAGGTGATGGTCAGGCTTAAAATGACAATCGCCAGGACAGCGCCCAGGAAAATTTTTATCAGCAGCCCGTTCAGCCCGCCGGTGTATTCGGCCAGCGGCACATCCAGCACCATAAACCATTCGGTTTGGGGAATTGGGGCGGCAAAAACGATGTTATTGCCGCCTTGCACCGGAATGATTCTGTCGCCGCCGCCCGCTTCCACCAATTGCCTGACAGGCTCGCCGTAGGCCGGATTCACTGCAAACAGATTTTTCAGCACCAGCTCTTTATCAGGATGGTAAAAGATGGTGCCTTTTTTATGAATAATAAACACTTTATCGCTTTGGCCGATATGAAAGCTTGTATTTTCCTGAAAAAGAGTATCGACCCGGGTGGTGCCTGTCACTACGCCGGTAACCTGGCCGTTCTGCAGCACCGGTATGCCGACGGTCACAATGTGTTGGGCCGGGTCTTGTTTGCTGGGGAAGGGATTGGAAAGGGCGGGTTTGCCCTGCATCATAACGGGGAAGGTTTCCTGGACGGCAATATTGATGACCGAGCCGTCCTGGGTAACCAGCCGGCCGGTAGTATCGCCAATGCCTAAGGAAAAATACATGCCGTTGGCGCGGGCTGCTTCCTGGCGCAAATAAGCGGTTGCCCTGGCGATATCGCCGCTTTTCACGGCTTCGGTGTTGGCCATTACCGCCACTTCCGCCTGCCGGGCCTGAATCCAGGTAGAAAGTTTCTGGGCATTAATCGTTACTGTCTGTTGCGCCCCTTTTTCCAGAGAACTGATCACTTCCTGCCGGGCCTCGCGATAATTCAGCCAGCTCAGCACCAAAGTACAGATGGCGAAAATACCTGAGACCACCAGTATGGCCTGCCACTTTAGCGTTATCCGCTTACGCATCGCTGCTTCCTCCGTTCGCTTGTCTAAACAGCATCATTTGGCTGCTGGTATGTGACTTACATAGCAGTGGCAGTGAGTTGGGAAATTCCCAATCACTGCCACCCATGATAACTCAGTTATCTGGCTACAGCCGTTACGGCAGCTTATCCATGTTGTCCCATAGCCGCCGGGCAGCTTTACGGGCGTTGTCGTATAGCGGCGTTACATCAAAGGCAAACTGCCGGTTTTCCAGCACGATTTTGCCGTTGATGATAACGTCGGTTACATCCCGGGAATTCATACCAAAGGCGATATGACCGCCGATATTGCCGGCTTCCAGCGGCGTGGGCGCCTGGTAAGCGAGCACCGTCAAATCGGCTTTGCAGCCGGGAGCCACCCGGCCGAATTCGCCGCCAAAGTACCGCTTTACTATCTCGTTGCCGTTGGATAAGAATTGCAAATAACTGTCAGGCCACAGCGGACCGCCGGCATCTTTATGCTTGAAGTAGGCAAACTTCAACTCTTCCCACATGTCGCTGCCCATGCCGTCCGTTCCCAGCACCAGGTTTTTGTACAGGGGCAGTTTCGCACTGTAGCCAACATGATTGTTCATATTGGAGCGCGCGTTGTGGGCCAGAAACGCGTCCCGGTCATTGATAATTTCGATATCCTTGTCCGACAGGTATACGCCATGCACCAGCAGGGCCTTAGCATCAATCAAGTCAAAGTCATTGAGGCGGACAATTACGTCTTTGCCGTACAGATGGTGGCTGTGAGACACATCGTACCGGTCCTCGGCCACATGGACATGGATGCCCCGCCCCGTTGCCCGCACGGCCTCGCGCATCAATTCCAGGGCGGCGTCAGGCATGGTAACCGGGGCGTGCCCGCCGATCATGGCCTCGACCAGGTGATTGCCGCCGGTAGCCAGCTTATCGGCGTCGCAGAGTTTGGCGAAAGCGACGTTCTCGGCGATACCGGCTTCGACTTCCCTGAGGCCCTCATTGCGGTCGGTGGTTTCATAGCAGGTAATGCCGCGCAGGCCGGCTTCCTCAAACGCCTTTTTCAGGATTTTGAGCGAACCCTTAATGAAGGCGGGCGAGGCGTGGTGGTCAATGACCGTCGTGGTGCCGCAGCGGATGGCTTCCAGGGCGCAGACCAGACCGCTGTAATAGAGAATTTCTTCATCAATGGCCAAATCCAGCCGCCACCACAAATTCTTCAGCACCGATACGAAGTCGGGGCTGGGCGCAATATGGGCGGTAATGCCCCGGGCCAGGCCGGAATAAAAGTGGTTGTGACTGCAGACAATGCCCGGCGTCACAATTTTGCCCCGCAGGTCAAGCTCGCGGCCGGCTTTTACGGTGTCGGCGGCGCCCGCGCCGGCAGCGATAATGGTGCTGCCGTCAATGACAATATCGAGGCCGGACCGGATCGAGGCCGGACAAAACTCTACCACGGTGGCGTTTTTCAGTACCAGCATAATGCTTCCTCCCTTCATTCTGCGACCGGGCCGAATAAGGCCGGCCGGTTGCTGTACAGGTAATTAAATATTCCGGCCAGTTGGTCGAAGACCGCTTCACCGGTCGGGTCCAGCCGGCTGTTTTGCAGGGTATGGGTGCTCACCGCGCCGTTAAGCCGCACGGTTACGGCATCGCCGGTCAGCAAAAAGCCGCTGTTTGTGCTATGGTCAAAGTCATCGCGGCGGCTGAATATTGTCAGCTTATCGGTGAAAGGCCGGCCGTCCCACGGGCAGAAACCGGCGCAATTGCCGCATTCATTGCAGAAGGCGTCGAGATGGATAATCTGGTAGTAATTCGCCAAACCCTTGTCCGGGCGAATGGCCAGATTGGCGCGGTTCGGGCAGACCTCCACACATTTGTTGCAGACATAGCTGCATTCCAGACAGCGGCTATATTCCCGGTCGCCGGTGGCGGCGGCCACCCGGCCCGGACCTTCGGCAGCCAAAGCCGCGGCCCTGGTCAGGCCGCATTTTTTGGCGGCAATGGCCTGCGCCTGTTCACCGTCTGCTTTGACCGGCGTCTCGGCTTGACGCCGCAAGCCGGGAATTTCCCGCTCGGCGATCAGGTCCGCCGCCCGGCGGCCGTCGGCGATGCATTTTACAATGGAGGACGCGCCTTGGCGGGCGTCGCCGGCCAGGTACACATTTTCCAGATTGGTCGCCAGCTGTCCCCGGGTCGTAATTCCCAGTCTGGCGAGCAGCGCGGTATTGATTTCCTCGCCGGTGGCGACAATGACGGTGTCGGCGGCTAACGTCCGGTATTCGCCGGCCGGCTGGCTGGTGCGGCGGCCGCTGGCGTCAGGCTCGCCCAGCCGCATGGTCTGGCAGACAAGCCGGCCCTCGGCGTCAATTTTCTCGGGATTAAGCAGGAAGTGAAAGGCTACGTTATCGGCGACTGCCAACTCGTATTCGGCGCGGTCGGCCGGCATTTCCTGCAGCGAACGGCGGTACACGACCGAGCTGGTCGCCACGCCGGGGACCCGCAGCGCGGTGCGGCTGACATCCATGGCGGTATTGCCGCCGCCAATGGTAACCACATGTTTGCCCAAATTAAGGGCCGCTGCCGCCTGGTTAAACTGCGCCAGAAACTGTAAAGCCGGAATGATCTGCGGCTTTGTAGCGGTTTCGGCGGTTAGGGCCAAAGGTTTCTCCGCGCCGGCGCCCACAGCCACAATAACATACTGGTAGCCTTGCTGCTTAAGGTCGGCGGGGGTAAGTTCCGGGCTGACGTTGAAGACAAACTCGACGCCGTGGTCCCGGATAAACTGGACATCATTGTCGATGGTCTCCCGGCTGAGGCGGAAATGGGGGATAATATGCTGCACGGTGCCGCCGGCGCTGGCGCGGGTTTCGTACACCGTCACGCTAAACCCCTGGCGGGCCAGGAAGAAGGCGGCGGCCAGACCGGCCGGGCCGGCGCCCATGACGGCCACTTTGACGCCGCTCTTTGCGGTAGGCACTACGGAGCGGCGGCGGTATTCCGCCCCGCCCTGCTCGCCCGCCAGGCGCTTGACCTCCCGGATCTGCACACAGCCTTCATAGTCCAGCCGGGTGCAGTTGTGCTGGCAGGCATGGTCGCAGATGGCGCCGGTGATGCCCGGCAGGGCGTTCTTTTCATAAATGAGCGCCAGGGCCTCGACGTACCGTTTCTGGCCGACAAGCCGGATGTATTCGGGAATGTCCTGACCGATGGGACAGGCCGTCTGACAGGGCGCCACCGCGCAGTCAAAAAGCGGCAGCGGACGCTTAACCGCCGGTTTGTCAGAACCGCGGAACTGCTTCTGTGAGTAATCGGCCCCCAGGGCCTTTTCCGCCAGGGCCTTCAGGCTGGCGACATCAATTTTGGCAAGTTCCCAGCCGCCGGCGGTCTCCAGACGGGCGGCAACGGCTGCCAGCCGGGCGTAACCGCCTGGTTTTAAGAGTTCGGTGGCCAGCGTGACCGGCTTAATGCCGGTGGCGAATACGTCGGTTACATTGTGTTCGGTAATCCCGCCGGAGAAGGAGATGGGCAGTTCCCCCTTAAACTCGTCCGAAAGTATGGCGGCCAGGGTAATGGCCAGCGGGAACAGGGCCCGCCCCGACATGTACATTTCGCCGCCCGGCAGTTTGCCTTTAAAATTGACCGACCCCAGGGTGTTGGTCAGCTTGACGCCAAAGAACCGGCCCTGTTCGGCCGCCAGTCTTTTCAGCCTGGTCAGCATGGGCACGGCGTCGGTGAACTGCAGATCGTGCGCAAAAGCTTCCTCTGACAGTTCGACATAGTCAAAGCCGGTGCGGTCCAGTATGGAACGCACGCCCCGGTAGGTCAGCAGGGTGGGATTGAGCTTTACGTACATGTCAATTTTTTTATCGGTCAGCAGGTAGACGCAGATTTTTTCAATCTCGGCCGGCGGACAGCCGTGCATGGTGGACAGGGTAATGGATTGGCAGATCTGGCCGGAAATGCGTTCCGTGATGCCGCTAAGCTGCGGCAGCCGTGCCTCCAGGCCTGTGCCGTGCAGAAAACGGCCGTCGGCCACCAGCGCCGCCACCTCTGCCAGGCATTGCCGGAAATACGGGTGCCGCGAGGCGTCGCGCATATTATTGAGATAAGCGTCCATGCGCGGCGACTGAATGCCGGTCAGGTTGTAGCCGGCGCTCATATTAAAAATAAACGAGCGTTTGCCGCTTTGGCTGAGGCCGAAAACTTCTTCAACAAGGTGCAGGAGCACCCAGGCCTTGACGTACTCCTCGTACGCTTTTTCCACTGTGAACTCGCTGGACCACTCGGTGTTGAAGCCTTCATCGTCGGCGTCGATGCAGGGTTTGGCCACAGGCGGCTCCTGTTCCTGCACGGTTTTCAGCTCAATAAAGCGGGCGCCGGCCAGATAAGCCGACACAATATTCTGGGCCAGCTGGGTATGCGGCCCGGCGGCCGGGCCCAGGGCCGTCTCAATGGTCTCGCCGAACAGGGAAAATGTCTGCCGGCCCTTCTTATGAAAAAAATGGCAGGAAGGATAACCAAAAACAGAGCGATCGGCTGCATATTCTTCAAAAATCCGCGCAATAAGCTGAGGCAGAGGGATAGGTCTCATTATGTCTCCCATTTGTCATTCCTCCCGATTTGTAAAATTATTGGCAGACGGCGATGGCTTCCACTTCCACCAGTGCCTCCTTGGGCAGGCGGGCGACCTCCACGCAGGCCCGGGCCGGGAATTCAGCAGTAAAGTACTCGGCATACACCGCGTTCACGGCGGCAAAGTCGTTCATATTTTTTAGAAAAACCGTTGTTTTGACAACCGCTTGGCTGCCCAGTCCCGCACTGGCCAAAATGGCCATGACATTTTCCAGTGATTGTCTGGCCTGATCGGCGATGACCGCCGGCATGACGCCGTTCGCCGGATTTACCGGCAACTGCCCGGATATGAATAACAGACCGTTGGCCTTTATCGCCTGGGAGTAAGGGCCGATAGCGGCCGGAGCCTTATCTGTGGCAATGATGGTTTTCATGTAACTACCTCCAAAAAATTAGATTATTTTTTCCGGCTGTAGGGCGTCGCCGGCAGCGGCAGCTCGGTCCGGATGGTGCCGTCGAACCGCAGATACGCGCCAGCCACGGCGGGGGCGGTAGGCACCGAGGTAATTTCGCCGACGCCTTTGGCCCCATAGGCCAGTTCAGCCTGGTTCTTTTCCACGATGATACTTTCTATGGCCGGGATGTTGCCGGCCCGGAAGAGGCCCAGCGTGCCGAATTTGGCCTGCGGTATGCCGGCCTTAAGCGGAAAGTCCTCGGTCAGCGCATAGCCCAGGCTCATAACCACCCCACCCTCAATCTGACCCTCAACGCCCAGCGGATTAATGGCTTTGCCGACATCGTGGGCGGCGACTACTTTAACCAGCTTGCCGGCTTCATCGAGAATGACCACCTGGCTGGCGTAGCCATAGGCCACGTGGCTGACCGGATTGGGTTTGTCGGAGCCCATGGGGTCGGTGAGCCCAGAGTATTCACCGTAGAATTCGCAGCCTTCCAGCGCTGCCAGCGAGGCTGTCGCCAGCGCCGCCTTAAGTTTAAGTCCCGCCTGGCGGGTGGCCTCGCCGGTAAATACCGTCTGCCGCGAAGCGGTGGTGGTGCCGGAATCGGGGGTGAGGCACGTATCGGGCGCAACCGCCGTG
>JAEZQV010000164.1 GCA_023441125.1 Bacillota bacterium | reverse complement strand
CATTAATAATCGCCAGCAAGGAAACGGCGCAGCTTTTGGCAATCAGCAAATTTTCCTGCTGTTCCTGGCCCAAAGTACTCATAAGCGTCAAATCAATCATCCCGACAATACCGTTTAAGGGCGTCCGGATTTCATGACTCATATTGGCCAAAAACTCGCTTTTGGCCTGGTTGGCCGTATAGGCCGATTCAGCCACCTCTTTTAAAATCTCCTCCAGTTCCTTATACCTGGTGATATCGTCGATAACCACAACGGCCCGGCTGGCATTGTCGATCCGGGCCGGAATAATACTGATACGAAACCATATTTTCTCCCGGCTGGTTTTGCCCAGCGTCAGATCAACATCAAAGTCATTCACCGCCAGGCCGGTACTGAATACATCCTGCAACGCCTGCCTGATGGGACACAGGCTACAGGCCTGACTGTAACCGCAGCCGCGATCGTCGAGGTAGCTGTTGCTGCACTCCAGGCTTCTGCCGATATGTCCGCCGGTCTGGAAACCGTTAAACCGGCGGGCAAAGGCCGGATTCACTTCTTCAATAAGGCCCTGTTCATCCACAATCAGCATGCCGGACGGCACGGCATCGAAGATGGTCTTCAGCTTTTTCCGTTCATCGGTAAGCTTCTGTTCAACCTGTTTTAACCGGGTAATATCCCGGAATACGACTACAACCCCTTCCAGATCCCCCTGGCTGTTTTTTACCGGTGCCGTATTGGCGGATACATACCATTCACTGCCGTCACGGGCTACCAGTACCGTATTGTTTCTTAACCCAACCGGCATACCGGCGGTGAGAGCGCTGACAAAAGGATCGGTGAACGGTTGGCGCGTTGCAACGTCAATCAGCCGGAATACCCTCGCCAGCGAACTGCCGACAGCGTTTTCGGACCGCCAGCCGGTAAGTCGTTCGGCGGCATTGTTAATAAACGTAATGGAGCCATCCAGGGCGGTAACAATGACGCCGTCACCGATACTGGCCAAGGCGGCAGTAAAATTATTCATGCTGTTCCCCCCGCTCCAGCTTATTACAGCATGGAATAGATCAATTGCGGTATGGCCGGCAAAGCCCCCTGTTTCTCCACAGCCCCCAGCTCCCAGGCCACTTTGGGCATACCGTAAACCACTGATGTCTGTTCGTCCTGGCCGATTGTCCTGGCGCCGCGCTGCCGCATAGCCAGAAGCCCTTTAGCCCCGTCCTGTCCCATACCGGTTAATAATATGCCAATGGCAGCCGCGCCGGCTTCGCGGGCGGTCGATTCAAACAGCACATCCACGGACGGACAGTGGCCGCTGACTTTTTCGCCGGCATAACATTCTACCGTAAAACCACTCCCCATTTTCACCAGCCGCATGTGCTTGTCACCCGGCGCAATCAATACGCGCCCATAGTCCAGTTTATCCCCGCTCTGGGCCTCTTTAACCGTCAGGGCTGTCGCACCATTGATGCGTTCGGCAAACATCCGGGTAAATACCGGCGGCATATGCTGGACAACAACAATTCCCGGGACATCGGGGGACAATGCCTTCAGGATGCTGAAAACGGCTTCCGTACCGCCGGTGGAGGCGCCAATAGCAATTACTCTGGCGTGCCGGCCGGCTTGCGCCGGCCTTTTTACGCTCTGCATATTGACGCCTGTTTTTTTGTGCTGGGCCACATTGGCCATGGCGGCAATCTTCACCTTCGTCTTCAATTCGTTAATAACCGTGTTCAGACTACGCCCGCTCTTGGGGTCCGGCTTCACAACAAAATCCACCGCGCCGGCTGCCATCGCTTCAAAAACCTTGTCACTAATTGCGCTGATAATAACCGCCGGCAAGGGATATTGCGGCATGAGCCGCCGGAGAAACTCAATTCCGCTCATCCGGGGCATTTCAACATCCAGTGTGATCACGTCCGGTTCGTATTCAATAATTTTATCCCTGGCGTCAAAAGGGTCGACTGCTGTGGCTACTACCTCGATCAGCGGATCGGAAGCCAGACCACGGGCCAAAAACTCCCGGAAAACTAGTGAATCATCAACTACCAGTACTTTAAGCTTTCTGCGAATGATCGTCACCTCTGCTCAGCGCCTGCACCGGGTTTGCGGTAGATGCCCGGAGCTATATAGCGGTAGCCGCCTTCCTCCCGGCATAAAGATTCCGCATGGCCAATAAATAAATACCCACCCGGCATAGTCATATTGTAAAAATTACCGATAAGCTTGCGCTTGGTCGGCTCATCAAAATAAATCATAACATTACGGCAGAAAATCACATGAAACTTTTTTCTGAAGGGAAAAACAGGCTCCATCAGGTTAAATCTGCGAAAGATTACTTCTCTTTTAAGTCCATCCCGCACCGCCCACTTGCTATCATTCAATTTTTGAAAATAGGCCCGCCGCCAGACGGCCGGCACGCCAGCCATCTCGCTCTCCTGATAGGTACCGCAGACTGCTTTATGTAATGCATTGCTGGAAATATCCGTCGCCAGCACGGCCCGGTTCCAACCGGTTTTACTGCCAAAGGCATCGGCCAGGATCATCGCCAGCGTATAAGGTTCCTGCCCGCTGGCACAGCCGGCGCTCCAAATCCTTAGGTCCCGGTCGGTTACCGCCATGGCCAGATAAGGCAGCACGGTAGCGCGAAAGTACTCAAAATGCTGATTTTCCCGCATAAAAAACGTATGATTGGTGGTAATGCGATCCAGCAGCGTAATTACTTCATTGCCGGTCGTATCGGCAACTACCTGGCGGAAGTACTCGGCAAAGCTGCTGATCTTCTTTTGGGTCAGCACACTGTGCAACCGTCCCAGCACCAGCTGTTTCTTTTCTTTGCCCAGCTTAATCCCATAGTTATCGTGAATAAAATCGGCAATTTGCCGGAATTCAGCTTCATCAATTCCGATCATGGCTTCAGTACTTGCCGAACTCGTTGTCGCTTAAGGCAATTTTTATTTTATTTGCCGGCCCAGCCGCTGCTCCGGCCGCTTTATTCTTATCGAGCATTTCCTCCAGCATTTTCAGCATGGCCGGGTCAATGCTCCCGCTGGCCGCCGTGCCAGGCAGCCTTTTCACCTGAAACTTTCCAACCAGATCCTTGAGGATGCCGGCCTGAGCCGATAATTCCTCGCTCGCGGCGGCGCTTTCCTCGGCGGTAGCCGAGTTGCTCTGGACCACCATGGACACTTGATTAATGGCCTGGTTAACCTGGGCTTTCCCACTGGCCTGTTCGCTGGAAGCGGCCGCGATCTGTCCTATTAAGGTTGCCACCTGGGCAATGTCATTAACCATTTTTTCCAACGATGACGCTGTTTCCTGGGCAATCTTAGTGCCGAAGCTGACCTTTTGCATCGACCCTTCAATCATGGCCGTTGTTTCTTTGGCGGCATTGGCGCTTCTGGCCGCAAGATTGCGGACTTCTTCGGCGACAACGGCAAAGCCTTTGCCGTGCTGCCCGGCGCGGGCCGCTTCAACCGCCGCGTTCAGGGCTAAAATATTGGTTTGGAAAGCAATTTCATCAATCACTTTGATTATTTTGTAAATGTTGGACGAGGCCTGATTAATGTCCTCCATGGCCTTGAGCATATTCTGCATTTCATTATTGCCCAGCAACGCACTGTCCTGGGCGGTAATGGCCAATTCGTTGGCCTGGTTGGCATTGGCCGCATTTTGAGTGGTTTGGGCGGCAATTTCCTCCATCGACGCGGTTACTTCCTCAATGGAGCTGGCTTGCTCGGTTGCCCCCTGCGACAGGGCCAGGCTGGACGCCGATACTTGTTTGGAACCTGCCGCGACCTGGACTGAAGACATATTGATATTATTGATTACTTCATTCACGCTGTTGGCCATGGTCATAAAGGAATTGGCCAGCAGGCCGGTTTCATCCTTGGTCGTAATGGCAATGGCCACATTCAGATCGCCTGCCGCCATTTTTTGCATTTCACCGGCCAGCTTTTGCAGCGGCCTGCTGATGATCAGCGCAATGGCCATGCCAGAACCCACGGCCAGCACAACGGCAACCGTGATTATGCCGATCATCGTCAGGATGGTCCGTTCGGTCTGAGCAACCAGCTCATTGCTGACCTGCCGTCCTAAATTAACTTTATCGTCATACAGCTTGTTAACCGAGTCATCAATAGCGGCTACCACAGCGGCCCCGTCATTCCGCATGACAACGGCCGCCTGATCTTCCTGGTTGGCTAATGCCAGATTCATAACCCGGTCTCTGACCACCTTAAACTTTTCAATGTTTTCCTTGAGCCGCTTGAACTCCTCCCGCACCGGCGGGGTTTTAATGGTTTTTTCAAATTCCGGGAGAATCTGGTCAACTTCCCGGTCTTTGTCCTTTATGGCGGTTACATATTTTCCCCGGTCGGCAGAGCCTCTTTCAATCAATATGTTGCGCAATATGCTGCGGGATTGCTCCAGCGCCACCTGCATCTGGCCGATTTCGGCAGCGGCCACGCCATAATCTTCATATAGCACCACATATTTTTCCTTGACCTCTTTGATATTGACGATACCAACGATTCCGACCATTCCGGCCAGCAGCGCAACAACAATAAAAGCAGTCAGCAGTTTATTTCTGATTTTGAGATTGTAAAACCATTGCATACAGTTCAGTCCCTTCTCTGCTTATTCAGGCCAAAGACATGCCCGTGAGTTTCCTGCCAATAAGGCCCGGTCAGTCGGGCAGCAGGCTGTCCAGCTCATCCTGACTCAGCAGCCGGTTGCAGTCCAAGAGCAGGCGCACGCCGCCGCCGACTTTGCCAATGCCTTTAATATACTTGTTATTGCCGCCTTTGGCCCCTTCGGGCGGCGGCACAATATCGGCATCAGGAATGACCGTAACTTCGGCCACGGTATCCACAATCAAACCGACTGTCACTTGCTGCAGTTCAATAACAATGATGCAGGTTCTGTCGGTATACTCTTT
>JAEZQV010000066.1 GCA_023441125.1 Bacillota bacterium | reverse complement strand
GTGTCAAGGCAGCATGTCCCTAAGGTACTCCAAAACTTTATTTACTGTGGCCGCTTTAAAGCCTTTGGCGGCTAAACGGCGTACTATTTTCCCGGTAATTTGACTATCGCCGGCGCGCCAGTATGTTTGGGCCAGCTTAAGAGCCGCCTCATATTCATGGCTATCGTCCCGGTTGGCCAGCCGGTCAGTTATCAGAGCGGGCGCCAGGCCCCGGCGCCTTAACCGTACATAGGTCTCCCGCAAACTATATCGCTTGGCCGCGGCATACTGGGACAAAAGCATATCACAAAGCGCGGCATCATTGAGATAGCCGCGCTCCATTACATAGTTAACCGCTTGCTGCACTGCCGGTGCGTCATACCCCTGCTTTAAAAGCTTTTGCTGCAGTTCATACTGGCTATAAGACCGGAAGTTCAGCAGCTTTAGAGCAGCTTCTTGTACGTCCTTATTCATCAGGCTTCAAACGTCTCATCAGTATCTTCGCCAAATGATTCGACGTCTTCATTCAAAGCATTGTCCAGCTTGGCATTGCCAGCCAGTAAAATCTCGCGGATCTTCTTGTCAATTTCATCCGCCACGTTTTTATTTTCTTTTAGGAACTCTTTAACGTTCTCTCTGCCCTGGCCTAGACGCTGTCCATTATAACCAAACCAGGCGCCACTTTTATTGATAATATCCAGGGTAACACCGATATCAATTAAACTGCCCTCGCGGGAGATCCCTTCCCCGTACATTATATCAAATTCAGCCTGTTTAAACGGCGGCGCAACTTTATTTTTAACGACCTTGACCTTAGTGCGGCTGCCGACAACATCATTGCCCTGCTTTAAGCTCTCCGCTTTACGAACGTCCATGCGGATGGACGCATAAAACTTCAGGGCCCGGCCGCCGGTGGTCGTCTCCGGATTGCCGAACATAACACCGACTTTTTCCCGGATCTGGTTAATAAAAATAACGGTAGTACGGGATTTACTGATAATACCGGTAAGCTTGCGCAACGCCTGGGACATCAAACGGGCGTGCAGGCCAACATGCGAATCGCCCATATCCCCTTCGATTTCATTCTTAGGGACCAGTGCGGCCACAGAGTCAATGACAATGACATCAATAGCGGCGCTGCGAACCAAGGCCTCGGCAATTTCCAGGGCTTGTTCCCCGTTGTCAGGCTGGGAAATTAAAAGGTTTTCAATATCAACACCGAGTTTTTTGGCATAAACCGGGTCCAGGGCATGCTCGGCATCAATAAAAGCGGCAATGCCATCCAATTTTTGCGCCTGAGCGATAATATGCAACGCCACCGTTGTCTTACCTGACGATTCCGGCCCGAATACTTCTACAACCCGGCCCCGCGGGACCCCGCCGACGCCCAGGGCAATATCCAGCGGCAACGAGCCGGTGGGAATGACCTCAATATTCATTTTGGCGGCGGCTTCCCCCAGCTTCATGATCGCGCCCTTGCCGAAATCTTTTTCTATTTGACGCATAGCATTCTCAAGCGCTTTAAATTTATCCATTTCCCGGTTCTTTTCGAAATCCTTCATCTTATCCACGCTGCTATAAACCTCCCCCGGTAACTTTAGTTATAGTATACAAACATTTGTTCGTTCTGTCAATAATAAGCTGCGCGGTGAGGTTCGCACCGTAGCTCCCGGTTACCGGCCTTTGGCCGGCTCAATGTTAATCCGGTACCCTTTGATTGTATTCTTATTCATAACCGACAGTACCCGTTCAGCTACCGTTTCCGGAACTTCAACAAAGGTAAATTTATCATAAATGTTTATTACCCCGATAATGCTGCCCTCAATATCAGCCTCTTCGGCAATGGTCCTGACAATATCCTGCGGTTGAATCTTCTGCGCGCGGCCGGCATTGATAAACAGCCTTACCATGCCAGGCTCGGCGCCGGTATTGCCAAACTGATTTTTTTCAATAATGACTTGTTCCTTATACCCTTCCTGGAAAAGCTTAAGCGCAGCGGCCGCCAGGTCAATAGGATCATAATCTGTCGCCAAATCGGCAACGATATTGCTGTACACATCAAACCCGCCCCGGACAACAGTCTGCGCAAGCTGACTCTTGATGACTTCGGTCTGGCGCTCCAGAATATCTGCCGGCGACGGCAACTGTCGCCGCAAAATACGGGTTTTAATCTCTTTTTCAATAATCTTTAACTGCCTGTATTCACGCGGCTGGATGAAGGTAATGGCTACCCCCTTTTTTCCGGCGCGGCCGGTGCGGCCAATACGGTGGACATAGGACTCAGGGTCTTGCGGGATGTCATAATTAATAACATGAGTAATCTGTTCAATATCGAGGCCGCGGGCAGCGACATCCGTGGCGATAAGTATATCCAGTTTCCCGTCCCGGAACTTTTTCATAACCCGGTCGCGCTGCGCCTGGCTTAAGTCGCCGTGCAAACCGTCCGAAATATAGCCGCGGGCCGACAGGGATGCCACCAGATCATCAACCCCCTTTTTGGTGCGGCAGAAAATAATTACCCGGCCAACCGCCTCCGAATCGAGCACCCGGCACAACCCGTCCAGTTTATCGCGGGTTTCATAATAAATCTGATCAATCAGCGGTACGGTAAGCTGTTCTTTACTGATGGTTACCGTTACCCTTTCCCGCATGTATTTGTCGGCCAGCGCCATGATCTCCGACGGCATAGTAGCCGAGAACAGCAATGTCTGGCGTTCACTCGGCACATGCTGCAGGATGCTCTCAATGTCATCGACAAAGCCCATGTCCAGCATTTCATCCGCTTCATCCAGCACCAGAATTTTAACATTATCGAGCTTAATGGTACGCCGGCGGATATGATCGAGCAAGCGTCCCGGGGTCCCTACGACTACCTGAACGCCCAATTTGAGGGTCCGAATCTGCCGCTCAATGGCCTGTCCGCCGTAGATCGGCAGCGTTTTAATCCGTTTAAACTTGCCGATTTTAGCAAGCTCTTCCGACACCTGTATGGCCAGTTCCCGGGTAGGCGTCAGCACCAGGGCCTGGATCTGCTTGGCTTCCGTGATCCGCTCCATAATAGGTATCCCGAAAGCCGCGGTTTTGCCTGTACCGGTTTGGGCCTGACCTAAGACGTCATTGCCGTTCAGAACCAGCGGAATAGTCTGGCTTTGAATAGGTGAAGGCTCTTCAAAGCCCATTTCGATAATAGCAGCTGCCGTTTTCTTGCTTAAAGTGATATCACCAAACATAGTTACTGTGTCTTTCAATATAACAACCTCCTAATTACTAATTAAATACTGCCGCAAATGAGTAAGCGCTGCTAACGCCGTACGATGTTTGATATTCGTTCGCGTCCCGGTAAAATAATGCTCATGGCATATGCTTCCCGCCGGGCCGGCAATAGCAATGTAGACAAGACCAACCGGCTTGTCATTGGTGGCTCCGTCCGGGCCGGCAATCCCGGTAATGCCCAGGCCAATATCAGTTTGAAATTTGGTTTTTATGCCCAAAGCCATTTGGTTCGCCGTCGCCGGACTGACGGCCCCATTGTCGGCAATGACATCCGCCGGCACACCTACTTGATTAATTTTTACGCTATTGCTGTAACACACAATCGCGCCTGTTAAATAGCGGGAACTGCCCGGAACATCGGTAATCATACTGGAAACAAGACCACCGGTGCACGATTCCGCCAAGGCCAGGGACAAATTTCTCGCTACCAGCAGTTGGCCGGCTGCTGCCTCCAAGGTTTCGTCATCTACGCCGAAGATGTATTCCTGCAATAATGGGCGGATTTGACTCTCAAGCCCATCAATCAATTGCCAGGCCTCGGCTTCACTGGCAGCTCTTGCGGTGATACGGACATGAATTTCACCGTTTCTGGCCAGCAAGGCCAGGGTGGGATTGGACTGGGCTACTA
>JAEZQV010000492.1 GCA_023441125.1 Bacillota bacterium | reverse complement strand
AACCAACCTGATTGCGTTGCAGAAAAAATGAGAGTTTGCTTCAGCACAATCCTGGAATTCCTGCCTGTTGCAGGAATTCCAGGATTGTATGCCGAATTTGTTTAAGAATATCGTTATCATCCGGGCGAGACTGGCCAAAAAGGAGAAGAACCATGCCCATAAAGATTCCTAATAACTTACCGGCTGTTAATGTACTGGAAAAAGAAAATATATTTACCATGGATGAGGCCCGGGCCTATTCCCAGGATATCAGGCCGCTGCGCATACTATTATTAAACCTGATGCCGACCAAAATTGTAACGGAGACGCAATTGCTCCGGCTGCTGGGAAACTCTCCCCTGCAGGTTGAAATTGATTTTATGTATACAGCGACATATGAACCCAAGAATACTCCGCATGAGCATTTGGTTAAGTTTTATGAGACGTTTGCCGAAGTAAAAAACCGCAAATACGACGGAATGATTATAACCGGGGCGCCGGTAGAGCAGCTTCCTTTCGAAGAAGTTGAATATTGGCAGGAACTGTGTGAGATTATGGCCTGGAGCCGGCGTAATGTGTACTCTACCCTGCATATTTGCTGGGGAGCGCAAGCGGCTTTATACTATCACTACGGTATTCCCAAGTATGATTTGCCGGCAAAAATGTTCGGCGTGTTTCCCCACCGGGTAAATATCAAGGAAAAGATGCTGTTGCGCGGTTTTGACGATATTTTCTATGTGCCCCATTCCCGCCATACCGAAGTGCGCCGGGCCGATATTGAGAAGGTATCCCGCTTATCCATACTTGCGGAATCAGACGAAGCCGGCATTTATGCGGTTGTGGATAAAAAAGCCCGCCATCTGTTTATTACCGGCCATTCGGAATATGATCCGCTGACGCTCAAAGCGGAATATGACCGGGATGTCGCGCTGGGACTGGCCATTACTGTACCGGCCAACTATTACCCGGATAATGACCCGACGCAGCTGCCGGTGGTACGTTGGCGGAGTGCGGCCAATTTATTGTTTTCCAACTGGCTTAACTATTACGTTTACCAAGGGACACCGTTTGACCTGGACAAATTAAACGATTTGGATGATTTAACCGGTCTTAACGGTGACGGTATTTAAGACGCCATCTCAATATGAACTGGTAGATTGAAACCCCGCAAAAAAATTTTGCGGGGTTTTTGCACAACAAGTTATGCGTAATCCGGATACCGGTAATAGTTAGGTACTAGGACCTTTTTCCCATATATTTTAAGTATTTTATTCCAGTTTCCGATATATATAATATAACGGATGGGCAACATGCTTATCGTGGGAAGGAGGGTTATTCTATGCAACGCGTGACGCTGGACGAAATAAAGCCAGGCATGTACCTATCGCAACCGCTTATCGCAACGGACGGCACGGTATTACTCCATGAAGGCATAGAAATGAAGGAACGGTATATCCAGTACCTTCGGAACAAGGGAATTACATCTTTATTTATCGGCAGTCCGGAAGCTCTGGGCGCAACGGAAAATCCGGAGGATTTCTATGGCGTCGCCCGGCAGCGGGAAGCTGTGGAGTCGGCCTGGGAGATAATTAATGATTTTCATGTCGGCAAGGGCATTCACCTTGACGGCGTCAAAGCAATTGTCAGCGACTTAGTTGACCAGCTTGGCCACCATCCGGAGAATATGATACATTTGCTGGATATTCGCCGCAAAGAAGAATATATGTTTTCCCATGCGGTTAATACGTGCATCCTGGCGGTGATGACCGGTATCGCTTTGGGCTACGATGCGAAGCAGCTGGAAGAACTGGGGTTGGCTGCCATCCTGCACGATATCGGCAAAATTAAATTTTCCCGGCATCTGGCTCTGCAATTTCCTGACTATTTAACCAAAAAGGAAAAAGAAGAGTACCGACGGCATCCTTTTTATTCCCTGGAAATCCTGCGGGGAAATCCAACGCTGTCAGTCAATGTCATTAATGCCTGCTTTCAGCACCATGAACGCTGGAATGGCAGTGGTTATCCCATGGGGCTTAAAGGCGATGCCATATCCACGTATGCGCAGATTATCAGTATTGCGGATGCTTATGATCGGTTAATCGCCGGGATGCCGCACCGCCTGCCGACTCCTATCTACTATGCTGTTGCCATTTTAAACAAAGCCGCCGGTGAGTATTTTAATCCGGCACTCATTGAGGTATTTACCCAGAATGTGGCTATTTATCCCCTGGGGAAAACGGTACGGCTTAACAACCGGCAGACCGGCCTTATTCTTGGTGTTGGCTTAAAAGGCAAGACCACGCCTGTTGTACGCATTACATCCAGCCAGGATACTTCGCAGATGAATCAGCTGGTGGAGCTTGACTTGGAGAAAAATCCCGAGCTTTTCATTGTGGACTTTGAAGAAATATACGCCAGCTATGCTCAGGCCTATTCTGACAGCGCCACTGTTCTCCATCCCAAAGAAACTATGCAGTACGGGGCGGAGGTCTGATTTGGCGCCAGGGCCGGATTGAAAACCTGATCAACCCAATAAATGCCCGGAGCACACCGGTGGGTACCGGTGATGCTTCCGGGCATTTTACTATCGATTTGGCCGAATGTTTTTAGTGGATGTTACCGGCAACAGGTGACCCGGTTCAAGCTTTCCTGTGCGGCGCAGCAAGCTGTACGGACTACGACCAGCCTTGAATATAGATCACTAAAGTAGTGTTCGGCTCAGCCGGCGCGGAATGATAACAAAGCCGGGAGTATTTTATAATGTAGTCGGCGACAAGGCTCGTTTGCCCGCCCGGACACACGGTCTTGACTTCCCCGTTTGTTTCCCAATGATTTCCGTCCGGGCTGATCTCTAAGAACGCTATTGCCGGCGCGGCGCCGGTATTTACGACCGTGTAGGTGTAATTGAACATGAGGGTGGTTAGGGGATTAGTACACGCCAGCATGGTGTGAGTGGTGACCGGCAGTGTAATATCAAGCGGTGTGCGGCAGCCTTTGTCGACAGGGTGGCTGTTCAGATATTCTATGCACAGGTAAGGCCTAACCCCGGCATGGGGGCAGTTGGCAAAGATGACTGCCCCTGGCAGGTCCTCATTAGCCGGCTTTAACAAAACGCCCCAATTGGTCTCGGCGCCGTGGTACCATTGACGAATCAGGGCAGTCAGTTCGAAGGAAGCCAGCGAACTGTGCCGGCTGGGGATGATGGCGCAAGCAGCGGGATTATGGTTAAACAGCGGTTGATGGCGAAAAGACAGACAGCTTTCACACCACTTGGACAAAATTTGGTGAACCGCCACCGTCTTGGCACAGCCGGCCGAGTTTTGGCTTATATATAAATATAACGTCGCATTTAGAATTGTCAATTGCGGCGGTAAAGGCGACAAGTCAAACTCAAGGAGTGACCGGAACAAAGTATGCTGATTTTTCCCGACAGGGAGGCTTTTTCTTACGCCTTTACAGGTCCGCTTGCGATTGATAACCGCACTTCTTTTTGGGGGTGTGATGACTGTGAAGCCCATGAATATTCCCTCCCTGTCATTAACATATGCAGGGCGGCTGCCTTTTGGCTACATAGAAAGTAATGCGAGTAGTTTAAGCCCTAATTAGCTTCAGGCGGGGAACACCGGCCTGAAGCTAAATCTGTCTTAGCCGGCCAAGTATTGGTGTAGGGCAATACCTGTGCTGCCGGACAGAGACTATGGCTCATCATCAGGTGTGGCCCTGGTAGTAGAAATTCAGGGTAACGGCGGACGCACTGCTGATGGCCCGGTAGTTAACCCGCGCGTAGCGCATATGCGCGTTGGAGAAGAAGGCATACACACTGTTGGGGGATATGGTCTGGGCAGAATCATCCAGATAATAAACATCATCAGGACTTACCTGTAACTGGACCTCTGCATCCCCCGCGCTGCTGGCGTCATTGACAACGCCGATAGTCCAGACGTTAAGGTCCAGTACTTCCCAGGGCGTTGACGGGGTAAATGCAGTCGAAGTGAATGAGGATACCGACAACGGAGTATTGGTAGTAGCC
>JAEZQV010000479.1 GCA_023441125.1 Bacillota bacterium | reverse complement strand
CCTGCGCCGTTTCGTCCAGGGATTGGGAGAGAGCCTGGGAGGACAAATAATAGCTAACGCCGGCTAACAGGCCAAAGGCAATTAAAAAGCAAGGCAGTAGCAGCAGTAACAGGCGGGTGTGGATGTTGGTTATTTTCATAGTTGTACACGTCCTTTCGCATAGACGGAATGCAATTTATTCCAGCCAAGCCGGCTATTTATAATAATAAATAACGGAATACCTAGTGGCAAGTAGGCACTTATTTAACCTATAGTATCTTATTGCATACCATAGGTTGGGTTATAGCAATAGCGCTAGCTCTGCTCATAGAGGCAGCGCTGTCTTTTCTGTCCGGCCCGAAATCAGCGGGCCGCAAACAAACAGGCGCCACGGCGGCAATTACTTGGTTAGGCGCCAGACATCAATGCTGTCGCCGTTTTGCTTAAAAGCGCGCACCGTCAAACTGGCCGGAGCAACCGCCACGGTCAGGTAGACCGGCTGGTCCAGGGGATTGTAATATACCGCGTCCCAGTCCTTGGCCACGGCCCGGGCAAAGGTCCTGACGCCGCTGCGGCCGGTCGTAATATACACGGTCCCCTGCCCCGCCTGGCTGTTGTTCCACACCCCGCCCCGGATAGGATAAGACCGGGCATAGATGTGGTCATGCCCGGCGAAAACGGCGTCAACATGATATTGGTCAAGGATGGGAGCAAAGGCAGCCTGCAGATCCTCATCCCCCGGCGAAGGCCGGTTATGATAAAGCGGGCGGTGAATAAAGACCAGTTTCCACTTCTTAGCCGTGGCGCGCAGGTCCTGCTCCAGCCAGGTCTGCTGCAGCGTTAGTATGTCGGGAATAAACTCCCGTTCTTCCTGCACCTGGCTGTCGAGAACGCTAAAGTGCACCTGACCATAATCAAAAGAATACACTTTGCCGGTAAGCGCCTGCGGGCCGTTGGCCGGCAGTTTAAACAGCCCCGCATAATATTCCGGCCTGGCTATCTGCCAGTCCGGCGTGTAGGTCTCATGGTTGCCCATCACCGGCATAACCGGAACGCTGTCGATAATGCCTGCACCGGCGCTGAACCAGTCCTGCCATTGCCCATAATCCAGCCCCACATCCACCAGATCACCGGCGTGAACCATAAAAGCGGCGTCGGGCTGAGCCTGCCGGGCTCCGGTCAAAGTGGCCTGCCAATCATCATACTTGCTGCCCTGCGAGTCGCCGAACAGCAAGAACTTAAATCGCTCTGCATCTGCTGCGGCGGTGACAAAACTGTGTGGCCGGCTTTGAATAAAACCGTTTCCCACCCGGTAAATATAGCGTGTGCCGGGCTTTAGCCCGGTCAGTCTGGCGGAATAAACGGCCAGTTGCCCCCGGTTGGTGCGCAGCGTTTCCCGTTTCGCTCTGACAATCTGTCCCGGCCCGGACAAAACTCCGTCGGCAGTCTGCTCCCAATACTCCACTTGCTGTCCGCCCGTAAGCAGGGCGCCGGCCTGCCAGGTTATTGTCTGCGTGGTCGCAGGCTCATCCGTCCAGGTCAGGGTAAGATAACGGGGAAGTACGGCCGTACCCGGATACAGCAGCAGTACATAGGCCAAAAGGCCGCCAACAACCAAGCTGACGGCCCCCCAGTACACTTTATGGTTTTGACCAGGCAACAAATTGTGGGTGGGCATCCTTATGCCTCCTAACTAGATAGTAGCCAATAAAGCTTTATATACAGGCTGACAGGCCCTGCCGGCAGCCTGCAGCTAAAGATTCATGGATCGCCTATAGTCACAGCATCTCACATTTTGAGCATATCCATGCGTTTGGCGCGCTGCGCTAAGGTGGAAGACGGCTCGTCCCGGTCGCCTACTTCCACCGGCGGGATATTAAGTTCACGGGCAAGAAGCTGCCGGACTCTCGGTCCGCAGAAAGCGCCCTGGCAGCTCCCCATTCCGGCCCGGGTACGCCGGCTTACGGCCGCCAGCGAGGTTACAGGAATCCCCCGCTGCATACAGTCGATGATTTCAGCCTCGGTCACCTGTTCACAGCGGCAGATGATATGCCGCTCGGGCTCAGGAGCATTACTATCGCCGTCAAAGTCGGCACCCTTCGGCCGGATAACAGGCTTGCGGTATGGCTCGAAGGCCGTCTTGGGCTCCAGTACCAGCCCGGCGGCCTGCAAAATACCGATCACTTTTAAGGCGATGGCCGGCGAAGAGGTCAGTCCCGGCGAATCAATTCCCACCAGATTAATAAACCGTTTTACGCTGCTTTCTTCAATAACCCAGTCCTTCCGGTTGGCTACCGGTCTGTTGCCGGCAAATGATTTGAGCGCCTTTTTCATGGTAAAGCCCGGCACCGATTTGCGCGCCGTCTGCACAATATACTCCAGGGTTTTATCGTCGGTGCTCACATTTTCTTTGTCTTCAATCTCCTCGGCATTAGGCCCGATCATCAGGTTACCGTGGTAAGTGGTGGTTACCAGAATCCCTTTTCCCAGCTTGGTCGGAACCTGGAAAATTACCGACTTCACCAGGTAGTTCTGTTCCTTGTCCAGCACCACGTACTGGCCGCGCCGGGGAGTAATGCGGTAATCATGAATACCGGCCAGTTGGGCGACACGGTCGCTATGGATACCGGCCGCGTTGATCACATAACGGGCCGTCAGGCTTTCGCCCTGACTGGTGGAAACCGTGAAACCGGCATCACCGGTCTGAATTTTGGTAACTTCACTGCCAAGCTTAAGCGTCACTCCGTTGGCAACGGCATTTTCCGCCAGCGCCACGACAAACTCATAAGGGGAAGTGACCCCGGCGTTGGGACAATACAAAGCCGCTTCCACTTCACTGCTTAAATAGGGCTCCATCGCCCGCGCCTGTTCACCGGAAATTACCGCCAGCCCTTCGACGCCGTTGTGACGGCCATATTCGGCAAGCGTATGCAGGGTATGGATTTCTTCCGCACTGAAAGCCAATACCAGCGAACCCGTCTGTCTATAGCCAAAGTTTAACTCTTTATTGAGCTGCTCATACATCCGGTTGCCCTTGACGCACAACTCGGCTTTCAGGGTTCCCGGCTCGTCCGAATAACCGCCGTGGACAATGCCGCTGTTGGCTTTAGAACAGCCACAGCTTACATCCTGATTTTTTTCGAGCACACAGACTTGCAGCTTGTACCGTGACAGTTGTCTGGCAATGTTCATCCCGACTACCCCGGCGCCAATAATGCAAACATCATACATGGCAAATCCTCCCCTCAGCTGTTAAAGTAACTTTCTTTATTAATATTTATTATCCAAGAAAGTGGAAATTCCTGCTGGCTGATCGTTTTTTTACCGAACTTTCCGGCCGCTGTCCAACTTGTCCGGCCAAATAACCGGCAGCCAGGCAGGACACCGCCCCGCATATGCCGAAATCTATAGCATAGCTACAGATTTTTAACCAGAAAGAGGGGCATTATGCGATTAATTTCATGGAATGTAAACGGGCTGAGAGCTTGCCTTACCAAGGGCTTTGCCGATTTTTTCCACAGTGTGCAGGCCGATATCTTCTGTGTACAGGAAACCAAAATGCAGCCAGAGCAGTCCGAACTGGTGCTGGACGGATATGAACAATACTGGAACAGCGCCATAAAAAAAGGGTATTCCGGTACGGCTGTTTTTACCAGAATAAAACCCCTGTCTGTTTGCTACGGTATGAATATCGCGGCCCACGATCAGGAAGGCCGCATCATTACCCTGGAATATGACCAGTTTTACCTGGTAAATGTGTACACCCCCAATTCCCAGCGCGGGCTTACCCGCCTGAATTACCGCAGCCAGTGGGAAGATGACTTTAGAAACTATCTGGCCCGGCTTGATCAGACAAAACCGGTCATCCTGTGCGGTGACCTGAATGTGGCCCATCAGGAAATAGACATCAAAAACCCCGCCAGCAACCGGAAGAATGCCGGCTTTACCGAGGAGGAGCGGGGTAAGATGACCGTACTGCTTGCAGCCGGCTACACCGATTCCTTCCGCTTTTTGTATCCTGACCAGGAGCATGCCTATACCTGGTGGTCTTATATGATGAATGCCAGAGCCAGGAATATCGGCTGGCGTATTGACTATTTCATTGTTTCCAACCGGCTGCGTGCAGCGGTAAAAGATGCCCTCATCTATTCTCAAATTATGGGCAGCGACCATTGTCCGGTAGGCCTGGAGATTTTCTAGCCCCCATGGCTGGACGCAAACAAAATGACCGCCGAGTGGGCGGCCATTTTGTTTGCCGGCTAAACCGGGAATCTTGCCCCGCTATCGCCAGAATAATACGACCACGGTTGTTAATATGGCAATAACAATAGCCGGCGGGTCAATGTGCGTGTTGCCTTTGTTCATTGTCTGACCAATAAAATCGCCAAGTACCGCCCCCAGCACCCCGAACAGCGCGCCCAGCCATATATTACCGGTGGCATTCGCCGCCACAGCGGCCGGGAGAGCCACATGATGCGTAGCCGGTCCCACACCGGTAAATAGCGGCAGAATAAGGGTAATCGCGGCAATGCCAAAGCCAAGGGCAACATTTTGGGTTGCCAGTCCGGCATAAGCAGCCAGCAGGCCGACGCCCAATCCGAGTAAAATCAGTGAAAAGAGCTGGTTTGCGGCCGGAACGGAATAGGCGGCAAATATCTTCCGGTCGCCGAACAATAACCGGGAGACAATACCGGAAAGCCCTACTGTCAAAGCCACCGTATCGGTAGGAGTTCCCATTCCGGCCAGGAATTTTTGTACCAGCAGACCGCCAACTCCGAATAAACCGCCTACCAGTAAAATCATACTGTCATTGAACTTAATAAGCGGCACAGCGATATTATTGCCGGCGATCAAACCTTTTCTGCCGGCGTACGCCGCTGCGCCCACGCCGGCGGCAAAAGAAACATGCGGTCCGAAATAGAGTCCGAATGCCAAGTCCGGCATATTGGCAACCACCAGGACGCCACACATTATAAACGCCCCCAGCGCACCGATAGAGGCTGCCAAAACACCGCTGCCGCAAGCTACTGCCACATCAACGATTGTAATCATATACCCGGCCCCCTCTGTTCTTATAAACCTCAGGTGATCACCCCGCTATTGTCGCTTTAAAGTACCTCCTTTCTTAGCAGTCGTAACCCCCGCCCTTACTTATCGCAAATCCTGTGCCAATCCTGCCAAAGCATCGCCGGGGCAGTAATTACAGGCCTGCCCGGCGGCGGCACCGCCGCATTATCTGTCAGGATACCGGGTAAAAATTCCCTGTTACGGAGACTTTTTACCCACTGCCCAGGCAGCAGCTTGACCGTTACGGCCGTAATCCGGCCCGCTTACTGTCCGTTCACGCAGAAAACGCCGAAAACGGCATAAAGCCCGCAACCATTTATTGTTGCGGGCTTTATTTATCAATACCGTATTTTTGGGCCTTAGCCGCTACTGTCTTGTGAGTAATTCCCAGCGCTTTGCCGGCGGCAGTATAACTGCCATGTTTGGCCAGAGCCGCTTTAATGATATGTTTCTCATATTCAGCCAGCGAAAACAGCTCGCCCTGAATGATGGCTCCATAGAGAGTGTCCGGTTCGTTCGTATATGGCTCCCGGCTGTAGCAGCAGGCCGGTACATCCTCCAATTCGAGGCAGGTGCCATCCGTCAAGGCCACCATTCTTTCCATAATATTTTGCAGTTCCCGGACATTGCCCGGCCAGTCGTAACATACCAGCGCATCCATGGCTGCTTTCTTAATTCCCTGAACCGGCTTGCCAAATGCCAGACTAAATTTCTTCAAAAAATGGTTCACCAGCAGGGGAATATCCTCCTTGCGTTCTTTGAGCGGCGGTAAATGCAGCGGAATTACGTTCAAACGGTAGTACAGGTCCTCCCGGAACTGACCGGCCTGAACCATCTTCTCGATATTGCGGTTGGTTGCGGCAATAATCCTTACATCCACCCGGATGGTTTCCTCGCCGCCAATCCGTTCCAAGCAGCCGTTTTGCACTACCCGCAACAGCTTGGTCTGCATGCTGGGCGCCATTTCGCCAATCTCATCCAGAAATAGAGTTCCCTGGTCGGCCTGTTCAAACTTCCCCGTCTTCCGTTTCACAGCCCCGGTAAAGGCGCCTCTTTCGTGCCCGAACAGTTCGCTCTCCAGCAATGTCTCCGGGATGGCGGCGCAGTTGATACGGACAAACGGCGCCGGCGCCCGGGAACTGGCCCGATGAATGCCTTCGGCAACCAATTCTTTGCCGGTACCGCTTTTACCGGTAAGCAGCACTGTCGATTGCACCTTGGCCGCTTTGTCGGCCACAGCAAGCAACTCCAGAATCCTGGGACTCATACCGATAATTCTTTCAAATGCTCTGCCTGGCTTCAAAGAACGGATCAGCTTATCTTCCGGCGATTCAATCCGCATCCGTCCCACATGCCAACCGGATTCTGTCACCTTTTTTAACTTTTGCTCCAGATGTTCAACCTTGGCAGTTGCCCATTGTAACTGTTCCTTTACTGTTTTTAATTCCTGGTCGTCGGCCACAATGAGCACTGCCCGGCCAAAAGCGCACCCTAGCGCCAAAGGTACAATATCCGCCGACACAATTGCCCCCGCCGGCGTCAGGCAGTTATAGTGAAATGTCTTTTGTCCGGCACAAAGTTCGTGAATGCTGCTGCCGCCCGGTAAGGTTCGGGCTACATTTTGTCCGTATATTTGCGCCCGCGGCTGATTGGTAAGCTTGGCATACGCTGAATTTGCATAGATAATACAGCCCTGCTCATCAATAATGCCGATACCACAAGGCAAAGCTTCCAACACCAAATCCGTATTGTCCGGCAAACCACAGACAGCAATGAAATTTCCCGGCATGACACAATCCCTCCGGCACCTTATCCGATTACCCGGCAAAAACAGCTAGCTATATTATTAAAAATTCAAAAAACAGTAGCGTTACTCCTTTTTTGATCATCCTACTTTTTTGTCCAGTAATAGGCTTATTTTAACTTTTCAGGCAATGTTTCCTTATAGAGCCTCATTTTATTGAAAGGCAAAGTTAAGGGAGACCCCCATTGCAGGTATCTCCCTTAGCTTTTCCTCGGTAACACCACTCTTTTATTGTTGCGGTTCAAAGCTGGCGCAGGCCGTCTGGGTGTGATACTCGGCCTGCGGACCGGTAACTTGAATATGCTCCAGCGTGCACAGCTTATTGTTGTTATATGTACAGGTTTCCACGCTGCATTTCAGACAATCGCAGGACCCCTCGCTCAGCACATTGTTAGTCAGTTCGGAATAATGCAGTTTGTTCAAAAAGGCGCCGCAGGCGGTATCAAAGTTTTCTCGGGCGGAACTGCCCACAATATCAATACAGTTTGCATAGCATTCGCCGCTTTTATTATGCGAACAATTCGTTACTTCACAAGCTATTTTTGCCATTTAAACTTCACTCCTTATTTAAAATATCTGTCCAGCAGGCCTTTGAATGCACAGCCATGGCGGGCTTCATCCTTACACATTTCATGCACCGTGTCATGAATGGCGTCCAGATTATTCTCTTTAGCCAGGACAGCCAGCTTCTTTTTCCCTTCACAGGCGCCATACTCGGCTTCCACCCGGGCGCTTAAATTAGCCTTGGTATCGGCCGCCACCACCTCGCCGAGAATCTCGGCAAATTTGGCGGCATGTTCGGCTTCCTCAAAGGCAATTCGTTTATATGCCTCGGCCACCTCGGGATACCCCTGCCGGTCCGCCTGGCGCGACATGGCCAGATACATGCCGACTTCGGTGCATTCGCCCATAAAGTTGGCCCGCAAACCATCCATAATCTCAGGGGAGAGGCCTTTGGCAATGCCGATGCGGTGTTCATCCGCCCAGGCCAGAGCGCCGGTCATTTCCTTAAATTTATCTTTGCCGGCCTTACAGACAGGACATTTAGCCGGCGCTTCCTCGCCTTCATGCACATAGCCGCAAACTGTACACACAAATTTTTTCATTTCGTGCCTCCTGAATTATTAAAGTGAGAACAGTGTTTCCCCCGCTAGTATTGGATTTTTTTTTGCGGACAATACACAACAAGCTGAAGGCAGGCCGGTAGCAGCCCCTTCAGCTTGTTGTTCGGACCGTTGTTAATTTTTCCGTACAGGGTAATAGGGCTACTGTTTCGGAGTACCGTGCGGGCGCCCCAGGGGCTGTTCCCCCTTGATGGTCTGGACAAACGCAAAGGCTTGTTTAACGTTCTCCTCTTCGCCTTCTATAGCCAGGATAACCGCGCCTTCCGCGCCGGCAATACCGCCTGAACCCAGGTGGTAGGCCTGTACACCGAACAGATGGCCCAAGGCCTGAATTTCCGTTACTACCAGCGCATTCACCAGCGGCATCATGCCCACCGGGCTGCCTGTCGAATAGGCATAGCTGCGGTTGCCGCTATGTTTTGCGGCCGCGGTCACGCTGGCAGTCATTTTTTCCAGTCCCACCGGCACTACCAGCCGGGCCCCGCGGGCATAGAGAGTGCCTAAGGCTGCACCGATCGTGCCGCCGGCCTGATGAGCCATAAACACCGCGGCATGTCCCTGGCCGTCAACAGCATTGGCCCCTTTGATAAAGACATCCCGGGCGGAAAATTGCTCCAGCGCCTCTTCGGCCCGCATATTCTGGCGTACGCCCCTGTGCAGTACTATCGGGAAAATAAAATCGGGATTATCCGGGGTATTCCAGGTCTCACCCTGGGTAATATGCCCCGATATGAAATTTTCCTTAATGAGGGGAGCGCCGAGAAGCTCCTCGGCAACATAGCCGTTGGTGCTCCCGGTAGCCACAACAATCCAGCCGTCGGCCAGCGCCGTCTTGATTTCCGGCAGCTCGACAACCGCTTTGGCGATTAGCCTTCTGGATTCATAAGGAGTTACTACGAGGAAAGCCCGCTCTAATTGCATAATCAGCACCTCACTATTGATTATTATCAAATTGTCGTCATTATACCGTTCTGCTTTTTACCAGCAAATTCCTCTTTTGGAATTTCATTGTCTCAGCTTTGTCCAAGCCAATTGGCGGGGTTATGTTTATGGTATGGATAAATGAGCAACAAAATACTTGGCTCCATGCTGAGAAAAAGGCTATCGTGATGTCAAGCCGGCGCCGGTGAACTGCATGGCCGGCCGGGCCTTGTAATAATGCCGGTTACCAGTAATCGGCAGCGAGTAGCCAGCGCCTGTACAATCAGCCGCTGGCTACTCGCTGGTGTCAGCAATTCTTCACCGGCCCCTGCCAGAACCGCTGAGCCTTGGCGGCAATCGTCCCGGTATCCTTTACCTTGCTGGCCCCGCGCCATTCCTTGGGAAACAAGCGCCGGTAGCGGGTCTGGGAAAACCGTTCGTCAATCAGGAGCACCAAGCCCCGGTCCTGCTCGGTGCGGATGACGCGGCCGGCCGCCTGCAGCACTTTGTTCATCCCCGGATAAACGTAGGCGTATTCAAAGCCCAGCTCATTATCGGCGTCAAACCAGGTTTTGATGATCTCCCTTTCCAGACAGACCATCGGCAAACCGACACCGACAATTACAGCCCCGACCAGCCGCTCACCGGTCAGGTCAATGCCTTCACCAAATACCCCGCCTAAGACGGCAAAGCCAACCAGCGTATCCCGGTTATCGCCGGCAAACTGCCCGAGAAAATCGGCCCGCTGCGTTTCGTCCATATCACCTTGCTGGCGAATAATCCGTAGCGGGAGATTCAGCCGGCAAAAGCGTTGATAGACCTCCTCCAGGTACCGGTAAGAGGGCAAAAACACCAAATAATTCCCGGCCCGGGCGGTAACGGCGGCGCCAATGCTGTCCACAACCCGGTCATATGTTTTCTCCCGCAGCTTATAGGTTGTACTGATAGTATCGGCTACCAAGAGTGCCAGATTGGCCGGATCAAAGGGAGAGGCCACCACCAGTTGCCCGTCTGCCGCCCCGCCGCCTAAAACTTCCGTAAAATAAGCCAGCGGCGTCAGTGTGGCCGAAAAGAAAACCGTGGCTTTCCCCCGTTCTAAAGCCTGCCGCAGCAACTCGGCCGGATTGACGCAAAACAGTTTGAGTTTAACGTCTTTGTCGACTTTCTGCAGATAGGTGACATAGCGCTTGTCGTACATTTCGCCGGTACGCAGAAAGGCGTTGATCTGGAAGTAAACGGTTAAAAGGTCGTCGCGGAAGGCGGCCGGCTTGTTTTCCGCCAGCCATTTCTCCGCCAGCTCGGCGAATTTTCGCAGTAAGGGATTAAGATCGCTTAACGGTTCCTGACGCACGCAATACCCCGGCTGGCCGGCGGCCGGCTCCGCACACAGCTTGCCCGCCTTGCCCAGCAAGGTGTTGATCTTGCCGGCAGCTTTGGCCAGTTTGGGCAGCTCGGTTTTTACCGCCTGCTTAATGTCCAGAAAGGCCTGCTTGTTTAGCTCCGCCGAGAACATGTCCCGGGCCCGGTCGACAAGATTGTGCGCCTCGTCTACGAGGAAACTGTAGTGGCCGTTATTTTCGGCGAAGAAGCGTTTTAGATACACCCGCGGATCAAATACATAGTTGTAGTCACAGATTACGGCGTCAGCCCATAGCGCTAAATCCAGCGACAATTCAAATGGACAGACGGTATGCCGGCGGGCGTACGCTTCCACAACGTCCCGGGTATAGGCCTCCAGCTGCCAGCAGTCGCTCAGGGCCGGATTAATCCGGTCATAATAGCCTTTGGCATAGGCACACTCCTCCGGCGTGCAGGCCGCTTCCGGCTGAAAACATATTTTTTCTTTGGCGGTCAGCGTCAGCGTTTTACAGCGCAGCCCGGTCCGGCGCAGCCGGGCAAAGGCTTCTTCCGCCAGTTGCCGGGTTACTGTTTTCGCCGTCAGGAAAAAAATCTTGTCCACATATCCCAGTCCCATTGCTTTAATGGCCGGAAACAGCGTGGCCATGGTTTTGCCGGTGCCGGTAGGCGCCTGGGCAAACAGTTTGCCCCCTTTGGTCAGCGTCTGATACACAGCCACTGCCAGTTGGCGCTGTCCCTGCCGGAAAGAGCCAAAGGGGAATTCGACCAGTTGCGCGGAACTATCCCGGGTTTCTGTCCAAGCGCCAAGCCGCTCGGCCCACAAGGCATATTGGCTTAGTAAGCCGGTAAAGAACCCGGCCAGTTCTGCGGCGGAATATATTTTTTTAAAGGTTTTCGTCACCAGCGTATCAGCCTGGCAGTAACAAAGCTGCACACCCAGGCGGGAAAGTTTATGCTCTACCGCGTA